>NZ_SMKP01000081.1:0-42437 GCF_004349015.1 Nonomuraea diastatica | reverse complement strand
GCTGGGCATCCTGGCCGGCGGCCTCCTCGTCGAAGCGGCCGGACCGGAGCACGGCCTGGCGATCGCCGGCGCCGCCGGGCTGGTCGCGGGAGTGCCGGTCCTGCTGGCCTGGAACAGAGCCACCAGGGCGTCTCCCCCGTCCACGTGATCACGATGCTCGCGCCGCTCGGGGCCGTCAGACAGCAGCCTCGTCGAGGCATCGCTGATTTGCCGGGAACTCATCGACGCCATCGACTGGCCGTCGCTCACTCATGCCTGCCCGGCAGCTTGCTGACCGGCGGCCGCCGTTGTCGCCACGCCCTGGGATGAAGCACAGGAAGGAGCCGGTTGAACCGGCGAGGGGCGATCTCACGCCTCCCCTGGTGATGTTTCTGAGGAGTTGCCATGAGTGCGCACGCAGAGCCCGAACGCCGTCCGTCCGCCGTCCGCCAGCTCAGGCTCGTGGTGGAGGCGGAGGACTACGAGGCCGCCGTGGCCTTCTACCGCGATGTGCTGGGCCTTCCCGAACAGGCCGCGTTCTCGAACGGGGACGGCGCCCGCGTGGCGATCCTGGACGCCGGCCGGGCCACGCTGGAAATCGCGAACCCGGCCCAGAAGAAGATGATCGATGAGGTCGAGGTGGGGCGTCAGGTGGCTCCGAAGTTTCGGGTGGCGTTCGAAGTCGACAACACCCGGGACACGACCGAACGCTTGACGGCCGCTGGCGCGTCCGAGGTCGCGCCGCCCACGGTGACGCCATGGGAGTCGCTGAACGCCCGGCTCGACGCGCCCGGCGGCCTGCACATCACGGTCTTCCAGGAACTGCGCAGCCTCGATGAGCGCGAGTCGCTGGACGGCTTCGCCACGGACCTGGACCGGCCGGGTGCCGTGCGCGATGAAGGCCGGCACCTGCAGCCGTTTGAGCAGGACCGTCTCGACCACCAGGAAGTCCCGCACGACGATCGCGGATGACTGAGCCGCCAGGAACCGCCGCCAGGTCAGGCCGGGCCGGCGAGGCACCCCGGCCGCGGTGGACCAGTCGCGACAACGCCGTCAGCCAGAGCCGCTCGGAGCACGAAACCGTGTTCCGAGGGCGACAGGGTGCCGCCGCGTTGCGCGATTATCCTGGATAGTTATTATCCAGGTATGAAGATGAGCGAGGGTGTGGAGTGGGCGCTGCACACGTGCCTGAATCTGGCCTGGGTCGAGGACGGCCACCCCGTGCCGGCCGCCGCCCTGGCCGGCCACTTCCAACTGCCTCCCGCCTACCTCAACAAGCAGTTGCAGGCGCTGGTGCGGTCCGGGATCGTGTCGTCGACCTCCGGCCCGCGAGGCGGGTTCCAGCTCGCTCGCAAGCCGCAGGACATCACCGTGCTGGACGTGGTGGTGGCCATCGAAGGCTCCGAAGAGGCGTTTCGCTGCGCCGAGATCCTGCGCGACGCCCCTGACGGCGAGTCGGGGATCGACTACCGGAACACGTGCGTGATCTCCCAGGTGATGCGGAAGGCCGAGCTGGCCTGGCGGAAAGAGCTGGCCGGTCGGACCCTGGCCGAGGTCAAGGCCACCGTCGAGTCCCGGTTTCCCGCGGTGCCGGGCCAGACGCGCCACTGGCTGCAGAACCGGCGAGCCTGAAGGCACCCTCGCGAGCGGCGGGCTCACCGCCGACCAGAGCGCCACCGTCGGCGACTCGTACGTGGCCTGCGGGATCTTCATCGCGGGCCAGTACGCCTCCGACGGCGACGGCCACGTCACCTCCGAGGCCGAGCAGGCCGAGCAGTCGTTCGCGAACCTGGACAGTGCGCTGGCCGCGGCCGGTCTGGACTTCCGCCACGTTCTGCAGATCCGCACCCACATCGTCGGCCACGACGCAGCCAAGTTGGAGATCCTCGCCAGGGCCGTCCAGGAGATCTGGGGAGACCTGCCGCCCACTCAGACGCTCACCGGAGTGGCTGCGCTCGCTCTGCCCGGCATGCTGTTCGAGGTGGACGCCGTCGCGCTCGCCGGGGGCGCACCTTGAGCGCCATCCGTCGGCATTCGCCGCATGCTCGTCGTGCTCACGCAGCATCCACATGACCGTCGCGGGAGAAGGGCCGGTGGGCTGCTGATGGGATGCGCGCGCCACCGCGACCTCCAGGTCCGCCTGGTGGGCCGCTCCCTGGTCGCGGTCGGCCGGCAGGCGTCTCCTCCGCCAAAGAGGCGATCCTGGCGGAGGAGACGCGCGTCACCGTAGGCGGTCAGCGGTGCAGCAGGAGCGGCAGGGTGCTCCATCCGTGTGCGATGAAGGACGGGACGTGTCCCACCTCGCTCTCGTCCACAGCCAGCCGGAGGTCCGGGAACCGGGCGAACAGGGCGGGCAGGGCGGCGAGCGCCTCCTGGCGGGCGAGCGGAGCTCCGATGCAGCGGTGCACCCCGATGCCGAAGGCCAGATGCTCGGCGCTCACCTTGGTCGGGTCGAACCGGTCGGCGTCCTGACCATGGTGGTCGGGGTCGTGTCCGGCCGCCATGTAGCTGGTGATGATCGCGTCGCCCGCCTCGATCCGGACGCCGCCGATCTCGATCGGCTCGATGGCGAACCGCAGCGGCAGGTTGGCGATCGACGGTGCCCAGCGCAGCGTCTCCTCGATCACCGCGTCCCAGGAAATCTCTCCCGCCAGGGCACGCCGGAGGTGGTCCGGATGGGTGAGCAGGGCGTGCACGGCGTTGCCGATCAGGTTGACGGTGGTCTCGTGCCCGGCCGCGATCAGCAGCAGCAGGGTGTCGCACAGCTCGGTGTCGCTGAGCGAGTCACCGATGTCACGGACGTTGATCAGCTCCGTGGTCAGGTCGTCGCCCTGGTGCTCGCGTTTGTAGGCGACCAGGGCGGGCAGCACGGTGGCGATCTGGGCCGCCGTGGCCGCCGCCTGCTCCGGGGTGGCGGTGGTGTCCATGATGGCCTCCATGACCTGGGCCATCTCCACCCGCATGTGCGCGGGAACGCCGAACAGTTCGCAGATCACTCGCATCGGCAGCGGGTGGGCGTAGGCGCTGCGCAGGTCGACGGGCCGGCCCGGCGGCTGCGCGGCCATCTCGTCCAGCAACTCCGCGACGATCCCCTCGACGATCGGCTGCATGGCCTTGGTACGGCGCGCGGTGAAGCTGGGGGCGATCAGCTTGCGGAGCCGGCGGTGTTCGTCGCCGTAGGCGCTGAGCATGTTGGACACGCCGATCCAGGTCATGATCCACGACCAGCCTGGCGTGGTGAGCGCCTGATCCAGCTGCCGCCAGTGCCGCTTGTCCTTGCTCACCAGTGGATCGAGGATGAGCTGCTTGAGCAGGTCGTGCCGGGTGACCGCCCAGGCCGGGATGCCTCCCGCGAGCTCTACGAGGACCAGGGGGCCGAGGTCGCGTAGTCGCCGGACCTCGCCGGGGAGGTCGGCGCCGAAGGGGTCGAGGACGACGGGGGCTGAACTGCCCAAGGGGATTCTCCTGGCTGATCAGGGCGAATGGGGGTGAAACGCACCGGCAGGTGTGCCAGCGCGCGGTGGAACGGCCCGGGCCGCCACGAGAGCTCCTCGCGAGGCACGGTCAGTTCCAGGTCGCACAGATGGGAGGTCAGGCGTTCGATCGCGGTCATCGCGATGATCATGGCCGGGTCGCTGGCCGGGCAGCGGTGCGGCCCGGCGCCGAAGCCCAGGTATGCGCCGCCGTCGGAGCGCAGCTCCTCGGGCACGTTGGCGGGCTCGGTGTTGGCCGCGGCATAGGAGACGAGGACCAGCTCGGCCGGCTGGATCCAGGTGCCGTGGAAGTGCACGGGCTGACGCACGAAGTAGGGGCCGTAGTTCGACATGGCGGGCTCGGCGCGCAGGGCTTCCATCAGGGCGTCGTACGTGCCGAGCGCGCCGTTGGAGAGCGAGCTGTAGTAACGGTCGTCGCTGACCATCCGGGAGATCGTGTTGGAGATCAGGTTCGCCATGGGCTCGTACGCGGCGGCCATCACGAGCACGAGGGTCTCGGCCAGTTCGTCGGGCTGGAGTGCGGCCGGATGGTCGATGAACCAGGACGTCAGGTCCTCGCCCCGCTGGGCGTGCTTGGACTGGATCAGCTCGCCGATGTAGCGGCTGAACGCGTCGCTGCCCCGCGCGCCCGTCTCGCCGTCCGCCTCCATCATGTCCGACAGGGCCTTGATCAGGCCGGCGCTCTCGGAGTCAGGCCGTCCGAAGAGCGCGTTGAAGATCCGGGCCGGAATGAGCGCGGAGAATTCGGCGACCAGGTCCGCCTCGCCCGTCGCGGCGAACTGGCTGATCAGCGAGTCCGACACCTCGATCACCGTCTGGCGCAGCTTGTGCGGCTGGACGAGGTCGAAGCAGTCGGAGATCACCTGCCGGAACCGGGCGTGCTCGGCCCCGTCGGTCATCAGCGCGTTCGGCCGGTAGCCGAGCATGGCGACCGGCCCCGCGGCCTCAGGGGTGTCGGGGAGCCGCGCCTGCCAGGCCTTGCCGTTCTTGCTCCAGACGCCGCCGACGTTGGTGAGCACGTCCAGGGCGGCCTGGTAGCCGATCACCAGGTGGGCCTCGATGCCGGGGGCGATCTCCACGGGCGCGACCGCGCCGTGCCGCCGGCGCAGCTCCGCGTAGATGGCCTGCGGGTCCCTGGCGTACTCCGGTCCGTACAGGCGGCCCGCGTCGGGCATGTAGCGCAGGGTCATGACAGCACCAGCTCTCTGATGTGCTCCACCAGCGCGATCAGGGAGGCGCGGGCGGAGGCGGGGTCGCGTGCGTCGCACACCACCAGCGGCGTGTGCGCGTGGAGGTCGAGCGCCTGGCGCAGGGCGTCCAGCGGGTAGTCCGGCGAGTCGGGGAAGTGGTTGACGGCCACCGCGTAGCGGATGCCGGCGTTCTCCACCAGGTCGAGGACGGCGAAGCTGTCGTCGATCCGGCGGGTGTCGGCCAGCACCAGGACACCCAGCGCGCCGCGGACCAACTCGTTCCACAGGACCTGGAACCGGGTCTGTCCCGGCGCCCCGAACAGGTACAGCACCACCCCCGGCATGGTGAGGCGGCCGAAGTCGATCGCGGTGGTCGTGGTCGTCTTCTCGTTCACGCCGGTGAGATCGTCCACCAGCGTGCCCGCCTGGGTGAGCACCTCCTCGGTGTTGAGGGGCTTGATCTCCGAGAGAGCGTCCACAAGGGTCGTCTTGCCCACGCCGAACGGCCCAGCGATGACCAGCTTGACCGGTATGTGTTCGGTACTGATACGGCTGTCAGAGAGCGCGGAGGCCACTGAGCACCAACTCCAAGATCTCAATGTCGGGCAGGTCGGCGGGGGGCGGATCGCGGGTCAGCAGTGTTCCGCCTCCGACCAGCCCGGCGACCAGCAACCGCACCACGCAGTACGGCAGGCCTAAATGCGCGGCGCACTCGTACACCGACAACGGCCCGTCCCCCAGCAGCGTCAGCAGATGCGACCCCGGAGGGTCCAGCCCGTTGGTGGCGGCGTCAGGCGCGATGTACACCAGGGTCGTGCGCTCGACATTGATGTGCTCGGGCACGGTCAACCTCGCGGCGGCCATATAGTCCGGGACGACCCGCCGCCGTTGCCGTCCGGAGGTCATGTCCGGACGCCCGGCACCCTGGCCGCGCTGGCCTCGTCGAGGGCTTTGATCAGCTTCTGCACCTGGAGCTGCACCTCGTAGGCCAGCGTGCCGATGTTGACGACGCCGGTGGCGGCGACCACGATGGCAGCGCGGTCGCCGGCCGGGGCGATGTAGTAGTAGCCGCTGCCGGCGGAGATGACGATGTCCACGACCTCGTCGTCGGCGCCGTTGCTCAGGCCTGCGCACAAGGCGCGCGCGGCCCCCAGCACCGAGCTCGTCATGGCGGCGGCCCGCTCGCCGCTCTCGGTGGTCACGTCGGCCGAGCCGCCGAGGATGAGCCCATCACGGCTCAGGACCACGCCGCTGGCGACGCCAGGCAGTGCGAGCAGGGGTGACAGGACCCAGGACACGTCGAGGGGCAACGGGCGACCCTTGGCCTGAACACGGCCGGAAGCGCTGTGAGCGTCCATGGAACGGTCATTTCCCTTCGGTTATGTCGTGCTGCTCGGTCGGGAGCGCTTCGCGGCGGCCCGCTTCGGCTCCGACCTGGAAGTCCCCCCACCGCTTCTGTGCCTCTTCCGGGGTGGTGAGCAACCTGCCGCCCGTACCGTCAGGACCGCCGCCCGTGGTCGTCGTGGTGCTGGACGTGGCACGCGGCTGCTGGCGGCGGCGCTGCGGCAGCGGCGCCAGATCCTCTGCCGGCCGCTGCTGGGGCGCCGTCGCGGGCTCGGGCCGTGCCGAAGAGGTGACCGGCTCGGGCCGGGGAGCCGCCACCGGCTCTTGCCGGACGGTGGGAACGGCCACAGGTCCCTGCTGAACGGCTGTGGCGGCGGCCACGGAACCCCGGCGGATGGCCGTGGCGGCGGGGGCGACCGCGCGCACCGGCTCCGGTGCCAGCACCGACGGCCGGCTGTCCTCCGGCATCTCCACCAGCAAGGCGGTGGGGATGTTCAGCACGGCCTGTACGCCGCCGAAGGCGCTCTTCTTCACCGTGACCTGCATCCCGTAGTGCGCGACCTGGCGGCCGATCGCCGCCCAGCCGGTGCGGGGCGGGTTGCCCAGGTCGACCAGGCGGACGGGATGGTTGCCGCTCAGCAGGCGGCCCGCGCGGGCGTACTGGTCCTCGTTGAGTCCGACACCGGCGTCGTCGATGACGATGGCGGCGCCGTTGTTGGTCTCGTGCACGGCGATGGAGACCTTGAGCGTGCCGTGGGAGTGGTGGACCGCGTTGGCCAGCAGCTCGGCGGTGATGAACAGGATCGACTCCGCGGCGCGGGCGGCGACCCCGATACGGCGGCGCAGGTGATTGGCCGGGCCGTCGATGCGCAGCTCGAAGTTCTCCACCCGCGAGACGGCGCCGACCACCAGGTCCACCAGGTAGGTGTCGTCACGCGACAGACCAGGGGTGGCGCCACAGGCGATGCCGGTGACCTGCATCCGGCGGATGACCAATTCGTTGAACATGTCGAGGCCCAGCACCTCGCGCAGCAGCGCTGTGTGCTCGTCGCCGCTGTAGCGCTGTTGCACGCCGGCGAGCAGGTCCTGGGCGCGCAACGCCTGGGTCTGCACGCGGGACATGGCGCCCCTGATAACCGCCTGGGCGGCCTCGTCGATGCGCTCGGTTTCCTCGCGGATGCCGCGGGTGAGCGCGTCGAGGATGGCGCGGTGCTGCCTGTCGAGGTCCGTGCCGGCGAGCGCCTGGTTCTGCATGCCGGGTACGATCACGTGCGGGGCGCGCAGGTGGGACAGCAGGGCGGGAATCCGTTTGGAGATCAGGTGGTCGGTCTCGGCGCGCACGAGGTCGTGCTGGGCGCGGGTCTCGCGCAGCAAGTCCGCGTTCTCCTGGGCCTTGCGCTCCGCCTGAAGCAGGCGCTGGCTCCACGCACTGGACTCGCGTGCCAGGCGATCCTGCGCCTGACGGGTCTGAGCGAGTCGCCCGTGGGCCTGGGCGAGCCGGCCGCGCACGCGCAGATAGAGGACCAGGATGCCCGCGAGGGCGAGCACGAGGACGGCGACGCCGATCACCATCGGGACGCTGAAGGAGTCTGGCGGCATGAAAGTCCTGGGGTCGGGGGGAGTCGTCGGATTCTGTTGACCGCCGCGAAAGCCCGCGCTAGCTGCGAGTGCCGGTCTCGTCCGGTTGCCGGCTGAGACCGCGCCGATGTGGCGCGCTCCCTTCCGCGTCGTTGGCCCTGCTGCATGCCCGGTGCGGCGCTGCCTGAGGCACGGCGAGGCCAAACAACGACATGGAATCCTCGGCTCACTAGAACGACGGCCCAATCGGGTGACCAGTATTCCGGTTAAGTCGCGATAGTCAACCGTGTGTAGTCTCGTCGCTCCGTTCGCTTCAGCACCTCTGGTTCAGGCGAAACGATCCGCCGACGAGGGCCTCTTGCCCAGCGACCTGCGCGGCGCCGACTCCAGGAGATCGGCGACAAACCCTGCCCGCCCGCATCGCCGAATCCGAACGCGCGCGTCGACCGCCTCGGCTCCGATGCGGTCGGCGTCGGGCGGGGTGAACCACTCCCTGGCGCGCCGGCGTCTGGCCGTCCGGCCACGTCACCCGGGGTGGCGGCACTGCGGCCAAATGTCCGGTTGATGTCCGCCGGAGACCCTGGGAACGGTTTCCAGGGTCGCTCAACCATGTCTGTGTGAATCATGCGATGTTCGCTGACCCCTTGTCGCGACGCTCCAACACGCTAGGAGCACTGCGGTTCGGCGTGCTCGGAACGCTGGCCATCTGGCGGGAGGCAGGCTGCACCGAGATAGCCGCCGCCAAACATCGGACTGTGCTGGCGATCTGGCTCGCCAATCTGAACCGGACCGTGAACGTCGGCATGCTCATCGACGAGCTGTGGCCGGGCCTGGCTCCGAGCACAGCCAGGAAGACCGTCCAGGGCTACATCTGGCGGCTGCGCCGGGAGCTCGGGCCGTTCGCCGGCCGGCTGGTGACCATCGGTTCGGGCTACAAGATGATCTTGCCCGCAGACCGGCTCGAGTCCTGGAGTTCGAGAGGTCGGTCAACACCGCGCGCGTCGCGCTCCACGCCGGCGCGACCGAGTCGGCGGTCGGCGAGCTGACCCGGGCGCTCAACCTGTGGCGCGGGCCGGCCTTCGACTGCGTGCCCCGCAGCCCTGCCATCGAGGCGTACGCGATCCGGCTCGACGAGGCGCACGTGGCCGCGCAGGAGTCGCTCATCGCGACCCGGCTCAGCCTCGGCCAGCATGCCGAGGTGGTGCCCGACCTGGTCGGGCTGACCGCGGCGCATCCCCATCGCGAGTCGCTGCACCGCCACCTCATGACGGCGCTCCACCGTACGGGGCGGCGGCTGGACGCGCTCGACGTCTTCCTGCGCCTGCATTTCCGGCTGGCCGCCGACTACGGGCTCGAACCCGATCGGCAGACCGCGGAACTTCACCAGGCGCTGCTCCGGGACTGTGTCGACGTGGCGGCCGCCCCCGGCGGTGAGCGTCCGCACGCCGGTCCCACACCCCCTCGTGGCCGCCGCGAAAGCGGACCGCCGCACCCGCGTGCCTCAGCTTTTCACGGCCCGGTTCGACCACCATTGGAGATCTTCGGACATGCCTGACCACCTGGGGCAGGGAATTACGCTCCAAGAGCTGGTTGAGACCCGCCCGCGCCCATTTGGCGGCGATGTCGTGTTCGTCGACCGGTGCCAGCGAGGCGTCGGGGAAGGCGTGGTACACCGTGTCCTCGGCACGGATCGCGGGCGCCCACGACAGGTCGTTGGCCATGAACGCAGTCGGCCGGACGAACGTCCAGAGCATGCCGGAGGCGCGTACGGCGTCCTCATTGGCTCGATGTTGCCGCTCGATCAGGCTGGGCCCACCGGGGAGCGACGCCGAGGACAGCAGGACGATCCGGCGTACGCCGGCCTTCCGCGCGAGCGCCAGCAGGTCGGCGACGGGCCACCCGGGCACGGGGAACAGATAGGCCACGTCCACACCCTCGAACGCCGGCTCGACGGACGCCGCCACCCGGAGATCGCCGAGCATGGCCACGGCGCCGCCGGGCAGCTGAACATCGTCGGGACGCCTGGTGAGCGCGCGCACTGCCGCGCCCGCCGCGGTCAGTTCGTGAACGACCCGGCCGCCTATCCGGCCGGTGGCCCCGGCCACAAGGATCACGTGCTTGCTCCTTCCTCAGATGCCCAGCAGGGCGATGCTGTAGACGACGATCCAGGAGGCCCAGCCGAGCCAGCCGAGCAGGCCCGTCACGGCGATGCGGTTGCTGCCGTCGGCGTTGTACGGGGCGGCCGTGGAGGAGATGAACAGCAGGGCCGCGCTGATCCAGCCCA
Organism: Nonomuraea diastatica; assembly: GCF_004349015.1. NCBI lineage: Bacteria > Bacillati > Actinomycetota > Actinomycetes > Streptosporangiales > Streptosporangiaceae > Nonomuraea > Nonomuraea diastatica. The sequence goes on along the minus strand of NZ_SMKP01000081.1, from coordinate 32,568 downwards.
GCCACGCGTGCCAGGCGGGGATGAACGCGAGACTCGCTCCGGCGGCGGTGAAGCCGAGCACCGCGATGGCCAGGAAGACCTGGTTGAACCCGAACAGCACGTTGCCGAACGCCCACAGCCCGGCCACCGAGCCGCGGTGATGCCGGGCGGCCGCGACCATCCCGAACCGCAGCGACTCGACCACCATGAAGGTGGCGTTCTGCATGAGGACGCCGGCGAAGCCGGCCAAGGCCCACATATTGCTACCGACCTGGTCGCCGCGCCAGAGCACGGCGAGCAGCCCGGCGGCGAACAGGGTGGTGAACAGCCAGGTGGCCGGTGCGAACACTGAGGGCGCGTTGATGCGCTTGCCGACACCGGCCAGCGCGTCGGTGGTCTCGTCCAAGGAGTGGCCGGAGGTGGGCAGCGGGAGTCCGGCGCGGATGTAGATGACGTTGATGACGATCGCGAGCAGGACGAATCCCATGCCTGCCGCACCCGCCAGACCGGTGATCGTCACGGTGACCACCAGTTGGATTTACGATGCATATATTTAATATAAGCCACGGAAAGGCTAGATGCAATCATGGAGAACCAGACGGGGCGGCGCCGCTACAACTCACTGCGCCGGGTGACGCAGGCGAAGCAGACGCGAGCGGAGATCGCCGGGGCCGCGCGCCGGCTGTTCTTGTCGCAGGGCTGGGCGGCGACCACTGTGCGCGACGTCGCCCGGGAGGCGGGGGTCGCCGTTCCGACCGTGTACGCGGCGTACCAGAACAAGGCGGGGCTGGTCTGGGCGCTGGCCGACGCCGCGGACCTGGCCGCGGGCCTGCCCCAGATGATCGACGAACTGGAGGCCACCACCGACCCGCGGCGGCACCTGGCCGCGATGGCCGGCTACGACCGGCGTCTTTTCGAGCGCGCGGGCGATCTCATCGCTCTGATACGTGACGCGGGCCGTACCGAGCCGGAACTCGCGGACTTCTATAGGCTGGGCCGGCGGCAGGTCGGCGAGTACCGCATCCAGGTGTTCTCCTCCTGGCCGGACGGCACGCTCCGCCCCGGACTGGACGCCCCCACCGCCGTCGACATCTACGCCGCCCTGTGCACCATCGACGTCTACACCATCCTCCGCACCGAACGCTCCTGGTCACCCGACCGGATCGAGCGCTGGTGGGGTGAGGCGTTGGCCCGCAAACTGCTGAGCCGTCCGGCCGGCGCCCCATGAGATCAGATGCCCAGCAAGGCGATGCTGTAGGAGACGATCCAGGCCCCCACCCGAACGCGGCGATCAAGCCGGCCAGCGCGAAGCGGTTGGCGCCGCCGACGGTGTACGGAGTCGCCGAGGAGAAGACGATCATCAGCCCGGCGGTCAGATATCCCAGCCAGGTGTGCCAGGCGGGGATGAGCCCGAGGCTCGCGCCGGCGACGGTGAAGCCCAGTATCGCCATGGCCAGGAAGACCTGGTTGAAACAGATCAGCACATCGGTCAGCCTCCACCGGCCCACCACCGAGCCACGGTCATGGACGGCGGCCGAGGTCATCCCAAACCTGAGCGCCTCCGCCGCGGTGAAGACGATGTTCTGCATCAGGACGCCCGCGAAGCCGACCAAGGCCCTGACATCCGTCCCCATGGTGCCGCGCCACAACGTCGACAGCAGCCCGGCGGCGAAGGTCGTGGTGAACACCCAGGCAAAGGGCACGACCACGGAGAGCTTCTTCAGGCGACCGCCGATCGCGGCGATCGACGAGCAACCACAGATTTCAGAGCGCTCGCCGAAGCAGCTCGCCCTCGGGGTCCGCGGCTTCGAAGGCCGAGACGTTATGCACGGTCCGCGCAGGCTGTGTAGCCTGTGCGGACCGCTGGGGAGCGCGCGCTATGCACGTCGGTGACGTCACCTGCCGCCCGCGACAGATCGGGAGATCGGGCTTCATCTGTGTCCCGGCGCTGGCGGGGGGTCGGCGGCGGAGGAGATCATGTACTTCAAGATTCTCGGACCGCTGAGTGCGGAACGTGAGGGGAGCGAGATCCACCTCGGGGGCAGCCTCCAACGCGTCGTCCTGGCGACTCTCCTGCTCGACGCCAATCGGATCGTGCCCATCAGCAGACTGATCGAGGCCGCGTGGGGTGAGACGCCTCCAGAGACCGCCCGAAACCAGATCCAGATCCGGGTCTCTTCGCTGCGCCGTACGCTCGGCGACGACGGCCGGCCCTTCACCCTCTTCATCACCAGGCCGCCCGGATACCTGATCAAGGTGAAGCCGGCGCAGCTCGATCTCGCCGACTTCGACGAGCTGACCGGCAGGGCGCAGCAAGAGGAGCCCGAGCAGGCGGCCAAGACCCTGCGCAGGGCGTTGACCCTCTGGCGTGGGCCCGCACTGTCCAACGTCAGCAGCGACCTCGTCCAGACGACCGCCTACGGCCTGAACGAACGGCGCCTGCTCGCCCACGAGCAGTGCATCGAGTTCGAACTCGCGACGGGGTTCCACCAGCAACTGGTCGCCGAGTTGCGCGGTCTCGTGCAGGACAATCCGCTGCGCGAGCGGCTGCACGGGCATCTCATGCTGGCGCTCTACCGCTCGGGACGGCAGGCCGAGGCGCTACAGGTCTTCCGCAGCTACCGGCGCATGCTGCTCGACACGCTCGGTCTGGAGCCCGGCGACGAGCTTCGCCGGCTCGAACTGGCCATCCTCAACCAGGAGGCCGGACTCGAAATTCTTCATGCGTCCACGCGGCGAACACCGGTCCCCAAGCAGCTGGAGTCATCGCCCTCTGGCGTCTCGCTGGTGGGCGAGGGGACGGGCCTGAGGTTCGGAATCCTGGGGGAGGTCACGGTCGCCAACGGCGAGGAGATGCTGCCGATCAGGTCAGAGAACCAGCGGATCATCCTGGCGATCCTGCTGGCACGCCGGCGGCGTGTGGTGTCAACGGACCGGCTGATCGACGCGGTTCGGGGGGAGCGCCCCCCGTCATCGGCTCCGGAGAACCTTCGCTCGCACATCTGCGAGATCCGTCAGCTCGTGGGCGGCCGGATCGACGCCGTAGCAGGAGGCTACCGGTTGCGAGCCGACGCCGATGAAATCGACATCGGCCGGTTCGAGGCCCTGGTAGCCCAGGGTGACTACGGTCAGGCGCTCGCGCTGTGGCGGGGACCGGCGTTCGGGCCGCTCGCCGAGCACCCGCACCTGCGGGTCGAGGCCGCACGGTTGGAAGGGCGACGCCTGGCCGTCACCGAGCAGCACATCGACGCCGTCATGGCGGCCGGCCGCCATGACGAGGTCGTGGCCCGCCTGACCCAGCTGATCGCCGAACATCCTCTGCATGAACGATTCTGCGGCCGGCTGATGGCCGCTCTGTACCGGGCAGGACGCCAAGCCGACGCCCTTGATGCCTACCGGCAGATCGCTGCCCGGCTCGCCGGTCTCGGCATCGACCCCGGCACCGAACTGCAGGAACTCCATCAGGCCATCCGGCGCTCAGATCCGGCGCTCGAACTGCCGGCGGGACGCCCATTGGTGATCCCGTCCGAGCTCCCGACCGACCTTGCCGCCTTCACGGGCCGAGAACAGGAGCTGGTACGGCTGCGCGGCACGCTGCTCGAAGACCACCTGTCGGTCGTGATCTTCGCGATCAGCGGCAGCGGCGGCGTCGGCAAATCGGCCCTGGCCATCCACCTCGCCCACCAGATCGTCGACCGTTACCCTGACGGCCAGCTCTACGCGAATTTGCAGGGTTCCACTCCCGATGCCACGCCTGTCGATCCGATCGATGTTCTGGGACAACTGCTGCGCTCGCTCGGCGTTGCCCCGGACGCGGTCCCTGTCGATGTCGAAGAGGCGGCGGCGCTCTTCCGGACTCGCACCCACAACAGGCGCCTCCTCATCATCCTGGACAACGCGCTCGACGCAGCCCAGGTCAGGCCGCTGCTGCCCGCGGGCCGCTCCTGCGCAGTCCTCATCACCTGCCGCCGGAACATGTCATCCCTGGAGGCCGCACAACACCTCCCACTCGGACCTCTGTCAGAGCAGGAGGCAGGAGACCTGCTCGCCCGGCTCATCGGCGCGCACCGGAGCGATGCCGAACCCGAGGCGGTGGCCGAGATCAGCCGGCTCTGCGCCTACCTGCCCCTGGCCATCAGCATCGCCGCCGCCCGCCTGAACTCCCGCAGGGTCTGGAGCCTGGCCAAACTCGCCGACCGGCTCGCCGTGGAGCACCAGCGCCTGTCGGAGTTGGAGCAAGGCGACCGGGCGCTCCGCACCAGCCTGCACGCCGGCTACCGTCAACTCGACGAGGCCCATGCCCGCGTTTTCCGGCTCTGCGCCCTTCCTGGAGGTCCCGACCTCGACACCGACGCCGCCGCAGCCCTCCTCGACATCCCCGCATCGCAGGCGGAAGATCACTTGGACGACCTCGTCGACTTCGCCCTCCTGGACAACCCCGCGCCGGGGATCTATCGCTATCACGACCTCATTCGCCTGTTCGCCCAAGAACAGGCCGCACAACGAGACCCGGACAACGAGCGCGACCAGGCTCTGCACCGCCTGCTGGGGTTCTACACCGCCACCACCCACAACGCCGTCACCACCGACGACCCTCAGTGGACCTGGCCGAGATCGCTCCTCCCCCGCCGGCATCCGGGACGGACCTTTCCCCACCCCAAGGCCGCTGCCGCCTGGCTCTTCGACAACGTTCCCCACCTGGTGGCCGCGGCCGAATGGGGCGCGCACCGGCCCGAATCCCTCGGACTCGCCGCCGATCTGGTCACAGGCATGCGCTGGCTGCTCTACAGCGGCGTCGGATGGGCCAGGATCGCGCCGAGCTTTCACGCCATCATCGACACCGCAGCCCGGACCGGAGACACACGCAGCGAAGCTGTCGGCCTGTACGAGCTCGGGCACCTGTCCTACTACCGGCACCTGCTCTCAGACGCCGCGGCACTGTTGGAGCGCGCGACCGATCTTGCCAGGGTCGTCGGCGACCGGGTCCTCCTCTGGCAGATCTGGCACACGCGGGGACTCGCCTACACCGGCCGACGTCGGCTGCCGGACGCCGTCCACGCCCTGCAAGAGGCCGCCGCGCTCGCCCAGGAGTTGCGGTTGCCCGCAAGAGAAGCGACCACCCTCGCCAACCTGGCCCGTGTCCATATCCACGCCGGACAGATGGACCAGGCGGTCACCGTACTCGACCAGGCCCTGCACGCCGCCCGTGCCAGCGGCGATCCCGACCCGCTCGCCGCGGTGCGATACGCCCGCGGTGTCGCCCTGCGCGACACCGGACGCTTTCACGAGGCCGCCCGGGAACTCACCGACGCGCGGCACACATTCCGCGCCCTGGCACGACGGACCGCCGAGGGCAATGTCCTTTACCACCTGGCTGAGACCTACCGGCAGGCCGACCGGCATGCGCAGGCCATCGAGGCCGCCGAAGAGTGCCTCGCACTCAGCCGGGAGATCGGCGACGACTACAACATCGCACGAGCGCTGGCCGCACTCGGACAATCTCATGCGGCCCAAGGTGACCACGCTCAAGGTCGCACCTCCCTGCAGGAGGCCCACGAGATCTTCGCCAGGCTCGACGCCACCGAGGCCGCTGAGATCGAAACCCTACTCACCCAGCGTCTTGATGCCGAGGGTGGCCGGCTGGCCACGCACGCGCCGGTAATCCCGCGCAAGGTTTCTCCCGAACCATCCGCAGGATGAGCAGACCGCCGTCGACGGCTGGGTGATTCAGGCCACGTACGCCAATGAGGCAGGTGACACACACGCTCCTCCCCTGCTGTTCCTGCACGGAGGCGGCGTCGCGGGACGGATGGCGCACCGCACGGCGCGATGGTCGCAGGGTTCTCGTTGGCTGCGCAGCTCGCGATGCTCCTCGCCGCGACCGCACCGCTCGCACGGCGACGGCGGTTCGCGAAGCTCCAGGCGAAGGAGCTGTACGTCCCGGGCGAGCTTCTGCCCGATTACCTCAGCGACAGCGCTCGCATGAGCCGTGAGACTCTTCTCGCCGGCGTCGGCGAGAAGATCCGCTTCACCCTCCCCGCCGGCTGGGCCGACGTCAAGAACCCGGCGCTGGTGCGCCAAAGGCGAGCGCTCAGCCGTCGGAAGGAAGCCGGTCTTCCTTCATGCTCCCAACTGCCCGGTGAGACGGAATAGGCTCAGGCGAAGGTTCGAGCCGTCAGGGAGTTGAGGGGGACGGGTGAGCAAGTCGTTCGTGCATCTGCACGTGCACACCGAGTACAGCATGTTGGACGGAGCGGCCAAGATCAAACCGCTGTTCAAGGAGGCAGCGCGGCTTGATATGCCGGCCATCGCCATGTCGGATCACGGCAACATGTTCGGTGCGTACGAGTTCCAGAAGGTGGCGAAGGACAGCCCGGTCAAGCCGATCATCGGGATCGAAGCCTACGTGGCGCCCGAGTCCCGGTTCTTCAAGAAACCCGTCTTCTGGGGTTCCCGCGCTGAGACCGGTGTCGCGGACGGCGAGGGCGGCAAGGACGTCTCCGGCGGCGGCCGGTTCACCCACATGACCATGTGGGCGAAGGACGCGGACGGTCTGCGGAACCTGTTCCGGCTGTCGTCGCTGGCGTCGGTCGAGGGCTACTACGGCAAGCCCCGCATGGACCAGGACCTGGTCTCGCAACACGCGTCCGGGATCATCGCCACCACCGGCTGCCCGTCCGGTGCGGTCCAGACGCGTCTGCGGCTCGGCCAGTACGAAGAGGCCGTCAAGGTCGCCGGCGAATACCAGGAGATCTTCGGCAAGGAGAACTACTTTCTGGAGTTGATGGACCACGGCATCGACATCGAGCGGGAGGTGCGAGCCGATCTGCTGCGGCTGGCCAAGCAGCTCAACATCCCGCTGCTGGTCACCAACGACTCCCACTACGTCACCGAGGACCAGGCCGACGCCCACGACAGCCTCCTGTGCGTCGGCGTCGGCAAGAACAAAGACGACCCGAACCGGTTCCGGTTCAACGGCTCCGGCTACTACCTCAAGCCGGCCGACGAGATGTACGCGCTGTTCCCCGAACTGCCGGAGGCGTGCGACAACACACTGCTCGTCGCCGAGATGGTCGGCGACTACAGCGACGTGTTCGCCCACGTGGACCGGATGCCGGACTACCCCGACGTGCCCGAGGGTGAGACGCAGGAGTCGTGGCTGCGCCAGGAGGTGGAGCGCGGCCTGGAGATGAGGTACGGCACCCCGGTCCCCGCTGAGGTGATGGAGCGGTACGAGACCGAGATGAAGGTCATCGGGCCGATGGGCTTCTCCTCTTACTTCCTCGTGGTGGCCGACATCTGCCGCTATGCGCGGGAGAACGGCATCCCGGTCGGTCCCGGTCGTGGAAGCGCCACCGGATCGATCGTCGCCTACGCCACACGCATCACGGAGCTTGACCCGCTGGAGCACGGCCTGCTGTTCGAGCGGTTCCTGAACCCGGAGCGGATCAATCCGCCGGACGTCGACCTCGACTTCGACGACCGCCACCGGGACCGTATGGTCAACTACGTCACCGACAAGTACGGCAGCGCGATGACCGCGCAGGTCAACACGTTCGGCACGATCAAGGCCAAGGCCGCCGTCAAGGACGCCTCCCGCATTCTCGGCTATCCGTTCGCAGTCGGCGACAAGATCACTAAGGCGATGCCGCCGGACGTCATGGGTAAGGGCGTTCCCCTGGCCGACATGTTCAACGAGGATCACCCGCGCTACAACGAGGGCGGCGAGATTCGCGCCCTGTACGAGAGCGACCCGGACGTGAAGAAGGTGATCGACACCGGCCGCGGCATCGAGGGACTGATCCGCGGCACCGGTGTGCACGCGGCCGCGGTCATCCTGTCCTCGGCGCCGCTGATGGACCTGATCCCCTTGCACCGGCGGGACAAAGACGGTGTGATCATCACCGGGTTCGACTACCCGTCGTGTGAAGACATGGGCTTGGTCAAGATGGACTTCCTGGGTCTGCGGAACCTAGGCATCATCGACCACGCCATCAAGATCATCGAGCAGAACCGGGGCATCACCCTCGACACCCTGACCATCCCGCTCGACGACGTGAAGACCTACCAGCTCATGGCGCGCGGGGACACCCTGGGCGTGTTCCAGCTCGACGGCGGCCCGATGCGCCAGCTCCTGAAACTGATGGAACCGACCCGGTTCGAGGACATCGCCGCCGTGCTCGCCCTGTACCGGCCGGGCCCGATGGCAGCCAACGCGCACACCAACTACGCGCACCGCAAGAACGCCCGGCAGGACATCGAGCCCATCCACCCGGAGCTGAAGGACGCCCTCGAACCGATCCTCGGCCCGACCTTCCACCTGCTCGTCTACCAAGAGCAGATCATGGCCGTCGCACGGGAACTGGCCGGCTACACCCTGGGCGGCGCCGACCTGCTGCGCCGCGCCATGGGCAAGAAGAAGAAAGAGATCCTGGACGCCGAGTTCGCCAACTTCCAGAAGGGCATGCGCGCCAACGGCTACAGCGACGACGCCATCCAAGCCCTGTGGGACGTCATGCTGCCGTTCTCCGGCTACGCCTTCAACAAGTCCCACACCGCCGGCTATGGTCTGGTCGCCTACTGGACCGCGTACCTGAAGGCCAACTATCCCGCCGAATACATGGCCGCCTTGCTGACCTCTGTGGGAGACGACAAGGACAAGGCGGCCGTCTACCTCGCCGAGTGCCGCAAGATGGGCATCCAGGTCCTGCCCCCGGACGTCAACGACAGCCAGCTCGACTTCGTCGCGGTCGGCGACACCCAGGTGCGGTTCGGCATGGGCGCGGTCCGCAATGTCGGTGAGAACGTCGTCGACGCGATCGTGAAGGCCCGCAAGGAGAAGGGCCTCTTCAAGGACTTCAACGACTTCCTCGGCAAGATCCCGCTGACCGCCTGCAACAAGCGGGTCATCGAATCGTTGATCAAGGCAGGCGCGTTCGACTCGCTCGACCACCCGCGCAAGGGCCTGCTCATGGTTCACGAACAGGCCGTCGACCAGGTCAGCGGCATCAAGAAGCAGGAAGCGCACGGCCAGGACTCCCTGTTCGGTGGCCTGGCCGAGGCCGGCGCCGACGAGGTGTTCACCGTCACGGTCCTCGACATGGAGTGGGACAAGAAGACGAAGCTGGACTTCGAGCGGGAGATGCTCGGCCTGTACGTGTCGGACCACCCGCTGGCCGGCACGGAGCGGCTTCTGGCCAGGAACCGCGACACCACAATCGCCGACCTGCTCGAATCCGGTCGTGATGACCGCGGCGACATCGCCGTGTGCGGCCTCGTCACGAAGGTGGACAAGAGAGTCAACAAGGCCGGCAACCTGTGGGCGATCGCCACGGTCGAAGACATGGACGCCGCCATCGAGTGCCTGTTCTTCCCCAAGAGCTACGTGCTGTACGCCGACTCGCTGCGTGAGGACATCGTGGTCGCGGTGCGCGGGCAGATCAACAACCGGGACGGCGCCATCAGCATTTTCGCGACGGATCTCACCCTGATCGACGTGTCCGGGGTCAACAGCGACACCGGCGCGCCGATCACGCTCCTGCTGAGGGAGGAGCGCGTCACCCCGCAGTTGCTGGAGGAGCTCCGGCACGTGCTGAAGCTGCACGAGGGCAAGGTGCCGCTGCACATCAACCTGAAGCGTCCAGCGGGCAAAACCACGGTGCTGGCGGTGCCGGACTTCCCCGTCAACGCCGAGCCCAGCTTCGCCGCCGATGTGAAGGCGCTGCTCGGTCCTGAAGCGATCTCGCTGTGAACCAGCGGGTGGAGGTGTCCGGCCACCGCGCGACCGCCTCGGCGTAGCCGCGCGGCGCCTCCACAGGCTGGACGCGCCGTGGCACCGGCGAGGCGGTGGTGCCCGGCCTGGCGGTCTCATACCGGCCATGCCGTCTGGAGTCGCATCAGCGCGAAGCCGACAAGCCTCCGGCGACGGGAGCGGCAGACCGACGATGTTGCCGTACTGCGGCAATGTACTGCCCGTCAGGGCTGCGGCCGGTAGCCCTAGCCGCATACCGCGCTCTCCCGACAGTCTTCAGGAGGGGACGACAGCCGGGGGGTGAGATTGTGCTGGAGAAAACTGGTGTGACGGTTCGGACGTCACGGCGTGGCGAGGCGGATTGGGCCGAGCCTGGCGAGAAGCGGATATTTGAGCATCTGGCCGGTCTTTCCGCTCGTCATCCCTACCCGGTGGACGATCTCACGCAGCAGCTCGGACGCCGTCCGGCCGTGCAGGAACCGGCCGAGCGCCTCGACAGGGACGTGACCCACGTGGCCGAAGGGCTACGGGCGGCAAGGGTCTGCAGCCGTCTGCCGCTTGACGTCATGCCCGGCCATGAGGGCAACGGTCCCAGCCGGAGGCGTCGGATGCCCAGGACGATGAGGGGCTTGCCCTCATCGTCGAGCGGGAGTCGCCCTGGCCGCTGCCGGAGGCCCTTCCCGATCGGGAACGCATGGTGGTGTTGTCGCGGTTTACGGCAACCAGGCCCAGCCGGAGACCGCGCAACAACGTGACGTCTCCCAGGTGCACGTGTCCGATTGCCGGCGTGGGCGTGCTCGCACCCGCGTGAACAGGTGCAGGCCGCTTGAACCGGCGCGACGCCGGACACCGAGCTAGGCCGCTTGCGGCGACGGCCCTGAAGCGGCCGGAGCGTTCGACCCGGTCGCAGGAGGACGAGGTCCCGCCTGCCGTACAAACTTGGAGTATTCATGACTGGCCCCGCGCGTAGCGCACCCCGCCTGTTCGGGCGGCGCTCTTGGGCTGAAGCCCGTCGCATCGCCGACATTCTCCGCAAGGAGACCATCGGCGGCGCCCTGCTGCTGGCGGGCGCGGCACTGGCCATGGCGTGGGCCAACTCTCCGTGGTCAGGCGCCTATGAGGAGGTCCGCAGCTTCACCTTCGGCCCTGCCTGGCTGCACCTGAACCTCGACATGGCCACCTGGGCCGCCGACGGGCTGCTGGCCATCTTCTTCTTCGTGGCCGGCCTGGAACTCAAACGCGAGTTCGTCGCCGGGGATCTGCGCCAGCCGCGGCGGGCCGCGGTGCCGGTCGCCGCCGCCCTCGGAGGTGTGATCGTCCCGGCCACCCTCTACCTGTTGCTCACCCGGAACGTCGACGGCGCCGCCGCAGGCTGGGCGATCCCCACCGCGACCGACATCGCCTTCGCGCTGGCGGTGCTCGCCGTGATCGGCCGGTTCCTGCCCGCCGCGCTGCGCACGTTCCTGCTGACCCTGGCCGTGGTCGATGACCTGCTGGCGATCGTCATCATCGCCGTCTTCTACACCAGCGGCCTCGCGCCGATCCCGTTGCTGGTGGCGCTGGTCCCGCTGGCGATCTTTATCGTGCTGGTGCAGCGCCGGCTGCGTTCCTGGTGGCTGCTGCTGCCGCTGGCGGTCACGGTCTGGGCCCTGGTGCACGCCTCGGGCGTGCATGCCACCGTCGCCGGCGTGCTGCTGGCCTTCGCCGTGCCGGTCATGCGCAGCCGGCGCGCCAGCGGGCAGGAAGCCGGGCCGGGGTTGGCCGAGCACTTCGAGCACCGGTTCAGGCCGCTCTCGGCCGGGGTGGCGGTTCCCCTGTTCGCGTTCCTGTCGGCGGGCGTGCATCTGGGTGGGCTGAACGGCGCCGTCACCGCCCTGAGCGACCCGGTCGCCATGGGCATCGTGGCCGGGCTGGTCATCGGCAAACCCATCGGGATCATGGTCGCGACCTGGCTGGTGGCTCGATTCACCCGTGCCCACCTCGACGAGGGGTTGAGCTGGGTCGACGTGCTGGGTCTGTCGATCCTGGCCGGCATCGGCTTCACGGTGTCGCTGCTCATCGGCGAGCTGGCTTTCGGCGCCGGCGGCGAGCGCGGCGACCACGTCAAGATGGCCGTGCTCGGCGGCTCTGTCGCCGCGGCGCTGCTGGCGTCTGTGATCCTGCGCCTGCGTAACCGTGTCTACCGGCGCCTGCACGAGGCCGAGGCCGCAGACCAGGACCGTGACAACATCCCCGATGTCTACCAAGGCCACGTCGCCCTCATGGACCGCCGTGCCGATCATGGCAACCGCGCCGGCCGTCACCACCCTGCCGAGCACACTACCGACCACCCTGCCGACCGTGGTCGCGTGGACCATGCGCGGCACGGGCAAGGGAACAAGCCGGCGTGACCCCACGAAACGGTCGCCGTCAGGACGACTCTCCTTGCCATCCCTCGGTAAGCAGGTATCGACATACCTGTCTATATTCTTGCTTACCTTGCCCATTGGCGCCATCCCGAGGGGAGTCTGGAACTATGACTGCTCGCTGGGATAGGGAACATCGGCACGACGCCGGCGGACACGTGGATCACTTGCCTTTTGCTGAGATCGCCGCTCGTGCCAGCGCTGACGCCGGAGGTGTCCCTGCCCAGTGGCTGAGGGACTATCTCCCGCTGCTGGCCGACGTCAGTCAGACCGGGCGACGCCCCGGCGCGGCCGCGCTGGCACGCATGCGGGAATGTGGTGAGACCGCGGCGCGGGACGGTGTCCCCCTGCGCGCCATCATCGATGTGCACCTGAGCGCGACATGGCTGGCCTGGCCCTCCCTGCCAGGCATCGTCCGAAGCAGGCGGGCGGAGGAGCTCCGGTCCGCCGGGGAAGCGGTCTTCAAGGCCGCGGACCGGTCGATCGTGGCGCTGGTAGAGGGTTACGAGGCGGCCCAGCGCCTGATGATCCGCCGCGAGGAGGCACTCCGCCGGGAGTTCATCGACGACCTGCTCCACGGACGCGGGGACGTGGGCACCCTCGCCGAACGAGCGGAGCGTTTCGGGCTGCGCCTGGCCGGCGCCCACGTGGTCGCCATCGCCGAGGCCGAACAGCCCTTCTTCGACGGCGGGCCGGTCTCACGTCACGTGGAAGCGTCCCTGCTGTCCCGGTTTGGCCTGCGTGACATCCTGATCGCCACCAAGGAGGGCCTGCTGGTCTGCATATCCTCCGGCTACGTGAAAGGCGTAAGCGAAGCCTTCGGCTCGGCGGTGCAGGAGATAATGAGCGGCGACCCCTCGCTACGGATCGGCGTCGGCCGCACCCACCACGGTTTCGGCGGCGTGGTGCGCTCGTTCGAGGAAGCCCGCAGCGTGGTGTCGTTCGCCCACCGCCTGGAACTCCCCGAGCGGATCCTGCATGCGTCCGATCTGCTCGTTCTGCAGGTGCTGCTGAGGGACAACGCGGCGATCAGCCAATTGGTCGAAGCGGTGCTCGGCCCGTTGCGGACCGCCAGAGGAGGACCCGGTGCGCTGCTGGAGACGCTGTTCGCCTACTTCGCCGCCCAGGGGGTGGCAACGACGACCGCACGCCGTCTGCACCTCGGCGTGCGTACGGTGACCTATCGCCTGCAGCGAATCCGCGAACTCACCGGCTATGACCTGAACAACCCGATCCAGCGACATGCGCTCGAGACGGCGACTCTCGGCGCGCGGCTGCTGGGCTGGCCTGACGGGCCATCATGAGCGGCACCCGGCCCCCTGCCCCAAGGAGCCCTCGCTGAGGGCCTGCAAGAGTCGCGCGAGCAGACGGTTGGCACAGATCACGTTGGGTCCGGCACCGGCGTCGAAGACCGTGGCCAGCGGGCTACGCTGTCGTGTCATCGCGGTGACTACCTCCAAGTTTGTCGCGTGGCCCGGTACGCGGCAATGCTCCCAGGCGGGCAGCGCGGAAAGCAGGTCACCGATCGGGCGGTGGAGCGCCTCGGTCAGGATGCGGTCGCCGGTCTCTTCCGGAAGGACCTTTGCCAGGTTCGGGCTCTCACGAAACGGCCACGGGAGCAGCAGATCGAGCACCTTCGGCAGCGAGAGCGTCGCCTGGGGACGCCCGGAGAAGTCCAGGATCACGACTCCGGGAAGATTGCCGCGGACCATGACCGCCAGCACGTCCATCAATCTCGCGTCGGACCGCATGGCCGGAAAATCGTGCGCCAGGTCCCGGGCGATCATCAGAATCATCCCCTCACCCGTACGAAGCATTCAGTTTCGATGCTGACAAGACTTGTGGCGGGAGGGCAATGCACGTGCCGGACCAGTATGAACGTCGATTCTTGCCGTCAGGCGGCAAAGTCCAACCAGGAGTACAGCACGCCGGCCGTGTGCCAGGTGGGCCCCCTGTCGGCCGCAGCGTAGCGAAGACCGCCACGATGGAGGACAGTGGACGGATGCTGGCGATCGAGACCACCAGTCTGACCAAGCGCTACCGGGAGGTGGTCGCGGTCGACGAGCTCTGCCTACAGGCCGCCCCCGGTGACATCTATGCCCTGGTCGGCCTGAACGGCGCGGGCAAGACCACCTTGATCCGCATGCTGCTCGGGCTGATCACCCCCACGACCGGGACCGCGCGGGTGCTGGGTGCCGAGGTCAGCGCCGGTGACCGTGCGGCATGGGCCCGCACCGGGTACCTCATCGACACACCGGCCGCCTATCCCGAGCTGACCGTGCGGGAGAACCTGCACCTCGTCGCCCGCCTGCGGCGCCTGCCACAGCCTGCCGCACGCGTCGACGACGTCATCGACCGGTTGGCCCTCACTCCTTACGCCGAGCGCAGGGCCCGGACCCTGTCCATGGGCAACGCCCAGCGCCTTGCCCTGGCCAAAGCACTCATCCACGGTCCCGACCTGCTCATCCTCGACGAACCCATCAACGGGCTCGATCCGGCCGGCGTGGTGGAGATCCGGACCCTGCTCAGCGAACTGGCTCGCGAGAACGGCACCACCGTGCTGCTGTCCAGTCATCTGCTGGCCGAGGTGGCGCGGCTGGCCACCCGCATCGCCATCATCCACCAAGGCCGCCTGCTGCACGAGATCGACCCCCGCCGGCTGGGCGGCCAGGTGCGCCGCAGGCTCGTGGTGGCCACCCGAAACGACACCCGCGCCGCTCACGCGCTGGCCGGCCACGGCCTCACGCCGGAACCGGGAGCCGATGCCGGTCTGGTGCTCACCGACGAGCGCGCGCTGGAGCATCCGGAGGAGATCGCCACCGCGCTGGTGGAGGCGGGCTGCCCGCCCACCCGGCTGCTGGTCGAGGAAGAGGACCTGGAGGATTTCTTCCTGCGTCTGGTGGGGCAGGCCGATGCGTGAGGCACTGCTCGCCGAGGTGCTCAAACTACGGCGCAGCCGGCTGCCCTGGCTCACGGCGGCGGCTTTCGCCATCGCCGCGGCCGTGTGCGGGCTGTTCATGTTCATCCTCCAGGACACCGGTCGAGCCCGCGCGCTCGGGCTGCTCGGCGACAAGGCGCAACTCAGCGGCGCCACCGCCGACTGGCCCGGCTACCTGGCCCTGCTCGCCCAGGCCACCGCCGTGGGCGGCCTGCTCATCCTCGGCACCCTCACCACCTGGCTGTTCGGGCGCGAGTTCAGCGACCGCACAGTGAAGGATCTCCTGGCTCTGCCCACCTCACGCAGCGCCATCGTGGCGGCCAAGTTCGTCGTCGCGGCCGGCTGGTCCCTGCTGCTGGCGTTGTGGACGACGGTGCTCGGCCTGCTCGCCGGAATGCTGCTGGAACTGCCTGGAGCCTCGACCGCCGTCCTGGCGGCCGGAGCCGCACGCATGGTGATCACTGCATTGCTGACGTACGCCCTCACCACGCCATTCGCACTGGTGGCCAGCGCCGGTCGGGGCTACCTGCCTGCCGTGGGCGCCATCTTCGCCGCCCTGTTCAGCTCCCAGGTCGTCGCCGCCCTCGGCTACGGCGCCTCCTTCCCGTACTCCGTTCCCGGCCTGTACGCCGGCCTCGCCGGCCCCGGCCAGGACGCGCCGGGACCGCTGGGCCACCTGCTGGTGCTCACCGTGGGGCTGACCGGTGGCGCGGCCACCATGGCCTGGTGGCGGAGAGCCGACCACGACCGCTGAGTGTCTGCGCCACTTCAATGTGCCCGCTCTTGACGGGTGTTGATAGGTTTCCTGCAGGTGCGCCGGGAAGTCTGGTCGGCAGTCTTTTCGCCGATCGTGTAAAGGGGCAAGGCGTGCGCGCTCGTGAGCTGCTTGCCGTCTTCCCCGCGATCACCGCCGACACCCCGGTGATCAAAGCCGTCCGGCGGCTGCCTGCCTGGGCCGATCGCAGCCTTGGCCGTGCGCCGGCGGGCTCGGTCGCAGCCGTTCGTCGGTGTCGATACAAGGGAGAAGCCGTCTGATGGATGTGCTGTTGCTCGCGTTCGCGGGCATGCTGATGCTGGCCGTGCTGCTGTCCAGTCTGGCCAACCGCACCATCCTGTCCACGGCGGCCCTGTTCCTGGTGGCCGGGTTCGTGCTCGGCGATGGCGCGCTGGGCGTGGTGTCGTTGCGACCCGGCGACGATCTGGTGGCCACGCTCGCGGAGCTGGCGCTCTTCGCCGTGCTGTTCACCGACGGCATGCGGGTCGGCTGGAAGGATCTGCGTGGCGCGTGGCGTCTGCCCGGTCGGGCACTGGGGTGGGGGTTGCCGCTCACGCTGATCATCACGTCGCTGGCCGCCCACTACCTGCTCGGTCTCGGATGGGTCGAGGCGCTGCTGGTCGGCGCGATCCTGGCGCCGACCGACCCAGTGTTCGCCGCCGCGCTGGTCGGCAACGACAAGGTGCCACCCCGGCTGCGGCAGTTGCTGAACGTGGAGTCGGGTGTCAATGACGGCCTGGCGTTGCCGTTCGTGATGGTGTTCCTGGCCGTCGCGGCCGGCTCGGAAGACCTGCATCTCGGTGAGCTCAGCCTCGAACTCGGCCTCGGCATCGTGATCGGCGTGGCCATCCCGTGGCTGGCGATCAAGCTGGAGCAGACCCGCTGGTTCTCCGCCTCCACCCAGTACGAACCGCTCAACGGCCTGGCCATCGGCCTGCTGGTGCTGGCGGTGGGCAAGGCCACACACGGCAACCTCTTCCTCGCGGCCTTCGCCGCCGGGATCACGGTCGCGACCTTCGGCGAGCGGCAGCGCGAGTCGTTCGAACATTTCGGCGAGCTCCTCGCCGAGCTGTTGAAGCTGGCGGCGCTGCTGGTGTTCGGCGCGCTCATCACTCCCGCCCTGCTCGGCTCGGTCGGATGGCAGGGCTGGCTGTTCGCGATCCTGGCGCTGGTGCTGGCCCGCCCGGTGGCGATCTGGGTGTCGTTCCTCGGCTCCGGGCTCAGCGTGCGGGAGCAGGCCGCGGTGGCCTGGTTCGGCCCCAAGGGCTTCGCCTCCGTCGTCTACGGGCTGATCGTCCTCGCCTCCGGCATCAGCTCCGCCCAAAGCGTCTTCCAGCTGGTCGCGGTGACGATCGTCCTGTCGATCTTCCTGCACTCCTCCACCGACATCGTGGTGGCCCGCGGCTTCGACGACGAGCGTGACGTGCCCGCCTGGTTCGGTATCGCACGCCGGCTCCGCGGACGAACCCGAGAGGATTCCCCTTCGTGAGCGGCGGGCGCGGCGGGCGCCATCCGTCCTCGACCGGTTCCAACACCCGTCGCAAGCGTCATTCCTCCTCTATCCGCACGGTGCCCGCGGCGCCGTCGATGGTGATGAGCTGGCCGGTTTTGATCTCGTGAGTGGCGTTGCGCACGCAGATGACGGCCGGGATGCCGTATTCCCTGGCGACGGTCGGGCCGTGCGCGACCGGGGAGCCGGTCTCGGTGACCAGACCCGCCGTGGTGAGGAAGAGCGGCGTCCAGCCGGGATCGGTGGTGGGCGCGACGAGGATCTCGCCCGGCTCGATGTGCGCGTCGGCCGGGTCGCGGATCACTCGCGCCCTGCCGGTCGCCCGACCCGCCGCCCCGGCCATGCCGGTGAGCACTCCGTCGTCCGCGGGGCCTTGCGGCGCGAGCGCCTCCACGTCGGTGCCGTCGGACAGCAGCGCGCCAGGGACGGTGTGCCGTCGCAGCTCACGCTCGTACTCGGCCCGCCGCGCCGCGATCACGGGTCGGAGATCCGCACCTTGAACGGCCTGGCGTGCCTCGACCAGGTCGAGGAACATGATGTCGTCCGGTTGCTCGAACAACTCCGCGCCGACGAGCAGCAGTTGTTCCCGCGCCGCCTGCAGCGAGATCAGCCAGGTGAACTTGCCGATCTCGCGCAGGCCGGTGATCTTGCGCGACCTGCGCATGAGGAATGTCGCGATCCCGCCGCGGATCGGCCGCCTGCGTTCGGCGCGCCGCGCCAGCGTGGTGAGCGTCCGCTCCGCTCTCGCCGCGGCCTGCTCGAACCGCCGGTCCGGTGCCTGGTCGGGGTCGTCCACGCGCAGGTAGTTGGCGATCGTGGAGAACAGCGGGGCCGGGTCTTCCGCCCACCGTGGCGTACCGACGTCGATCTCGGCGGCGGCGCGCATGCCGTACTTCTGGAGGAATGCGTCCATGCCGATGTCGGGCAGGTCGCCTTCCCGGTAGCGGGCGGCGAGCTCTTCCGAGGAGGTGTTCCCGAACAGGTTGCGGTGCTCGCGCGCCTTCACCGCGAGCTCCCACAGGGCCAGGTCCATCTCCGTGGTCACGTTGTACGGCATGCCGCCGAGGACGGTGTCCAGCTCCTCGTCGGTGGCCACGCCCTGGAGCAGAGAGGCCGGAGCCGTGCCCGCCATGATGCCGGCGACCAGCGGCCACATGATGCCCTGCATGTCCAGGGTCATGACCGACTTGTGCGAGTCCTCTATCGCCCAGCGCAACCGCTCGGCGGCGGTCGCGTTCTCCCCGGGCGGGACGGTCAGCCGCCTGGCCTTCTCGACGCCACGGTAGGCCCTGGCCCGTGCGGCGTCCGGCCGGGCCAGGGCGGAGACGAGCCCTGCGACGGCTCGGGGCGCGATGAGCACTGTCGCCCTGATGACCGTGCGCATCCTGAACGGCAGGCCGGGCCGCGGGGCGAAGCGCGGATCGTGCATCATCCGCTGCAGGGCGCCCTGCACCCGCGGACCGTACACCTCCATTGAGGTCCCCAGCCGCTTGCGGATCGCCTTGTTGCGCAGGAAGTCGGTCAGGTCGAAATAGAGCCTGCCGCCGATCGGGACCAGCCGCGGCAACGGATCCCGCTCATCGACCTTCGCCCCGACCGCCTGGAACCACAGGGCGGCGCCGGCCTTGAGCATCGACCAGCCCATCGGGGTCATCGGCCGCAGCATGCCCTGGATGTGACCGAACTCCAGGTAGATTCGGGTCTCGCCGGTCGCGGGCGGCGCCGGGAACAACGTCGTGATCGGGCGAGACTGCAGTAACCACAGCGTGCCGGCTCGATCGATGGCCCACTCGATGTCCTGTGGCGACCCGAAGTGCTCCTGCAACCGCAGTCCGGCCGTACGTAGGTCCTCCAGCCAGCCATCCTGGGCGGCGGCGTCGTCGAACTCGTGGTGGTCGGGCACCACGGTGCCGTCGACGATCGCGGTGCCGAGTCCCTGCGCGGCGTCGACGACCATCTGCGTACGGCGCCCGGTGATCGGGTTGGCCGTGAACAGCACACCGGCCCGCTCAGGGTCGACCATCCGCTGCACCACGACGGCCATCGCCGCGTCCTCGATGCCGGCGTTCGCCCGGTAGGCCACGGCGCGCTCGGTGTGCAGGGAGTCCCAGCAGCGGCGCACGGCGTCGATCAGCGCTTCTTTGCCCTCGACGTTGAGGTAGGTGTCCTGCTGCCCGGCGAAGCTGGCCTCAGGGAGGTCTTCGGCGGTGGCACTTGAGCGCACCGCCACCTTGCCGCCGCCGAGCCGCTCGTAGGCATCGACCAGCTCTGCCTCTGGGACATCTCCTGTGACATAGGCTTCGACGGTCACGCAGAAGCCGTCGGGGACCCGCTCACCGGCTTTGATCATCTCCCCCAGTCCGGCGGCCTTGCCGCCCACCAGGTCGGTCATCGAAGCGTCGACCTGAGACAGATGGATCAGCTTCATCCCGTATCCTCCTCGCCGCCTTGGCGAAAAGCTCCAGCGCCTGGAGCACAATCTGCTGTTCCTGTTCGGTGAAGTGCTCCCAGAGCCGCATCTGCGCATCGACCCTGATCCGGAGGATCCGCCGCAACAACGCGGTGCCCTGCTCACTCACCCGAAGCCTGCGGGCGCGGCGATCCCGCTCGTCCTCATACCGCTCCACGAGCCCGCGCCGCACCAGCGCATCGACGATCCGGCTGGTCCGCGAGTCAGAACGGCCGATCAGAACGGCCAGTTCCTTGACCGTAGGCTCCTCGCCACGGTCGAGCACCTGCAGCACGACGTTGTCGATCAGCCGCAGGTCGTCGTTCTCATGGACGTACAACAACGAGGGCAGCATGTCGCGCTGCAACGCGGCGAACAGTTGCTGAATGTGGTGACGCCTATTCATCTGCTTCCCCGCATTATCTGCTAATAAGCAGATAAATTAGCGCAGACACGGGCGCCCGTCCACCCCTCGGCTGGACAGTGGATGGCGGACGCCTCGTCACAGTCAGTCACAGGTGGTGCTGATCGTCCTCGCCGGCCGCCCGGCCGGTCCCCGGAAGGCCGGCTGGAGTCAGAGAGCCAGATCGCGGCGGCGGAGCCCGGATGCTGTAAGCGGCTCAGCCCGCTCGGGCGCGTACTCTTCGTGCGACGAGAGTGGAGTGAGGGCCGCGCTTCTCGGCGACACAGCGGCCGTCGACGCCGGCGTTGAAGACGACCCGCCGGCGCGGGGTGGTCAAGGTCGGGAGTGTTCCTGTTCCCAGCGTCGCAGCAGGTCCGGCAGTTCCCGCAGGAGGAACTGGTAGAAGTCCCGCATCCGGGCCAGCCGCAGGTGGGCCGGGTCGTCGGGCTCGGTGGTGGCGATGCCGGTCTCGGCGGCCTGCAGCATGGCGTGGACGACGGTGTTCTGGGTGGAAAACAGTCTTGGCCAGGCGTCGTCACGCATGTGGTAGTGCTCGCGGCGGCTGCCCGGAGCGGGCAGCCGCTCGATCAGACCGACCGACAGCAGCCCTTTGACCGCGCCGGAGACCGAGCCCGCGCTGACGCCCAACCGCTCGCCGATCTCGCCCATGGTGATCGCCTCGGCGTCGGTGAACAGGAACGCTGCGAGGGTCCGCGCGTGCATCCGCTGCATTCCGCCCTCGGTCAGCGTCAGCGCCAGCCGTTCCGCCGCCTGCCATTGCTCGTGCCTGTCTTCCACACGTCACCTCCGAGAGGCAGGATAGCCAAAGAAATGAGGGCTTCAGGAATTACTGAAAATTCGGTATGTTCTGAGAATCGCTCGCCTGGCGGCGGGTCGATGGTGTGCCGGGAAGCCTGGTCGGCGAGCAAGGCAGTCAAGCCACGTCGATGAGGAGTTGAGCCCCGGTGACCTTGATCAGCCGTCTTTACGGCGTACGCCCGCCCGTACGGCATCCCGTGCGGGTGCAACGCGACCTCGCGATACCAGCCGCCGACGGTGTGCCGCTGCTGGCCGACCGCTACTACCCGGTGGGCGTGGATCGGCCACCGCTGGTGCTGATGCGCAGCCCGTACGGCCGCGGCAACCGCATGGATTTCGGCCCACGCCTGCTGGCCGAGCGCGGCTACCAGGTGCTGTACCAGAGCCTGCGCGGCACGGCGGGCTCCGGTGGCCGCTTCGACGGTTTCGTCATCGACCCGGCAGACGCCGACGGCACGCTGACATGGCTGCGCGAGCAGGCGTGGTTCGGTGGCGCGCTGGCCACGTGGGGAGCCAGCTATCTCGGGTTCGCGCAGTGGGAGCTGGCCGCCCGCGAGATCCCGGAATGGAAGATCGCCATCATCCAGGACGCGCCCTCAGAATTCGCACGCGGCTTCATGTACCCCGGGGGCGCCTTCGCCTCGGGGAACGCCCTGGGCTGGGTGCAGATGGTGGACACGATGTTCAGCGGGCGCTTCTCGACCACCCGCCAGCTGCTGGCCCGCATCGGCGCGGACCGGAGACTGCGCCGAGCCTCGCTCACGCTCCCGCTCAGCGACGCCGATCGAGCCCTCACCGGGCACCAGATCAGCTGGTTCCAGGAGTGGATCGCGCACGCGCCCGGCGAGACGTACTGGCAGCGCATGGACCACCACGCGAACCTCGACCGCATGCCGCCCACGGTTTATATGCAGGCCGGCTGGAACGACTTCTTCCTGCCCGGCATGCTCGCCGACCACGCCGCACTGCGCGCGACCGGCCGGCGCGTCCGCCTGCTCATCGGGCCGTGGCCCCATGGTGGCGGGGTGCTCAGTCCCGTTGCCATGAGAGACGCGCTCGCCGCACTCGACGCCGCGTTCGCGGGCGAGGGAGGGCCGGTCGGCGTACGGGTGCTGGTCACCGGAGCCGACCGGTGGACGAACCTGCCCGAGTGGCCCCCAGCACACCGTGCGACCGCCTGGCACCTGCACCCGGACGGACGCCTGGACACCGCGGCACCCACCGCATCGTCACCCAGCCGCTACCGGTACGACCCCGCCGACCCCACCCCCACGGTCGGCGGCACCCTGGTGGGCTGGTCCGCCGGACGCAAGGACAACCGCGCCATCGAGTCCCGCCCGGATGTGCTGACCTTCACCACCACCCCCCTGGACACCGACGTCGACGTCGCCGGGCCGGTCCGGGTCCGGCTGCACGCCCGCTCGTCCCACCCGCACGTCGACTACTTCGCTCGCCTGTGCGACGTGTCGCCGCGCGGCCGCTCCATCAACCTGTGCGACGGCATCATCCGCCTGAGCGAGCCCGGTGACATCCGTACGGTCGGCATCGAGCTGTGGCCGCTGGCCCACCGGTTCCGGCGGGGCCACCGGATCAGGCTGCAGGTCTCCAGCGGCGCCCACCCCCGCTTCGGCCGTAACCCCGGCACCGGGGAGCCGCCGGCGGAGGCACGCGAGCTCCGCCCGTCCGGCCACGAGCTCTTCCACGACCCCGATCACCCCTCGGCGCTGTGGTTGCCCGTCCGCACGGGAGCGTCCTGAAGCCGAGGCTGTGCACACACCTTCTTTCCCGGGGACGACCCGGGCCCTTCACACTCGAAGGAGCTCTGCATGAAACTGCTCGTCCTCGGCGGTACCCATCATGCCGGCCGCGCCGTCGTGGAGACCGCGCTGGAGGTGACCGGGTTCGACGCCCAGCTCCTGTGGGCGCCGCCGGCGCTGCTCCAGGAGGAGGGCTTCCCGCTCGGAATGGAGTTCGGCCTCCGCTATCCCCACGATCCGGCGCCCACGGGGATCCACGACGCCGACGTCGGCGTCGCCCTCGCCGCGGGGCTGACCTGCCGCCCGCTGCGGGAGACGCTCGCCGCCACGTGGGCGTGGCTGCGGGCCGAGGGCGACCCCCGGCCGCGCCCCGACACCCCGGCCCCGGACGCCTGGTTCGACCCTGCCGCCGAGCAGCGGGTGCTCGCCCGCCTCCAGAACAAGGAACGCTCATGAAAGTGCTCATTCTCACCCACGGCACCCGCGGCGACGTGCAACCCTACGCCGCGCTCGCCTACGCGCTGCGCGCGGCGGGGCATGAAGCGGTGCTGGGCGCCCCGGCGGCGTCCGCCTCTTTGGGAGAACCGTACGGCCTGCCGTACATCCCGCTGGACGACGGCCCGAACACCCTCATCGACGACCCGGACATCCGCGAGGCGATCGAGACCAACTACCGGGGGCTGCGCGGCAAGAAGATCGCGCTCACCGTTATCAAACGCACCAAGCCGCTGATGGCGAAGGTCTTCGCCGACATGATCGCCGCGGCCGAGGGCGGAGCGGATGTGATCGTGCACCCGCCCGGCATCCCCGCCCACCACATCGCCGAGCGCCTGGGTGTGCCCTCCGTGCCGGCCGCCCTCCAGCCGGTATGGGTGCCGACCGGCACGTTCCCCAACCCGATGACGATGTCGATCAGAGTGCCGAAGACGCTGAACCGGGCGACGTACCTGCCCACCAGGCTGCTGCTGCGCTCCATGGCCGGCACCGCCGACCGGATGCGGCGCGACCTCCTGCAGCTGCCCAGGAGGCGACGGCGGCACGACGTTCTGCGGGCGCCCGGCGGCGGCCCGGTCACGGTGGTGCAGGGGTTC
Organism: Nonomuraea diastatica; assembly: GCF_004349015.1. Lineage (NCBI taxonomy): Bacteria > Bacillati > Actinomycetota > Actinomycetes > Streptosporangiales > Streptosporangiaceae > Nonomuraea > Nonomuraea diastatica. Next base: position 8,691 of record NZ_SMKP01000081.1, on the reverse strand, counting down.
AGCCGCCTGGTGCTGCCGCCGGGGCTGGACTACCCGTCCTGGGTGCACACCACCGGCTTCTGGTATCTGCCCGCCGCCGCGGGCTGGACGCCGCCGGCGGAGCTGAGCGCGTTCTTGGACGCGGGAGAGCCGCCCGTTTACCTCGGGTTCGGCAGCATGGCGGGCACCGACCCGCACCGCGTCGGCCGGATCGTCGCCGAGGCGATCGGGCTGGCCGGGGTGCGTGCGGTGCTGGTGTCCGGCTGGGGCGGCATCCGGCTCGACGACCTGCCGGAGAACGTGCTGCTGCTGGAGCAGATCCCGCATGACTGGTTGTTCCCGCGCATGGCCGCGATCGTGCACCATGGCGGCAGCGGCACCACCGGCGCCGCCCTCGCCGCCGGGCGCCCGCAGGTGGTCTGCCCGTTCGTCGCCGACCAGCCGTTCTGGGCCTCCCGCATGCGCGCCATGGGTGTCGCCCCCGCGTCCCAGCCCCAGGGTGGGCTCACCCCGCAGGGGCTGGCCGGCGCCATCACGGCCGCTGTGACCGACCGGCGCATGGCCGAACGCGCCGCTGTCCTCGGCGAGCGCGTTCGCGCCGAGGACGGCGTCGCCGCCACGGTCGGGATCCTCGAGGCGGTGGGTACGGGCCGACGTGGCAGCAGACCACGGACGTGGTGAGGCGGCGCAGCCTCTCAGCGGCTGCGACGACCAGCGGAGGGCTCCTACCTGGTCCGATAGCCCGCCTCTGCCCGGCCCTCCATACCGCGTCGGGCAGGTGGCGCTGCGACCGGATCGCGGTCCTGGTCAGCCCACGATGACCCTCTCCTCGGGCAGCTGGTAGCGGCGGGCGCGATCTTTCAGGGCGAGGGCGGAGCCCAGGGTGACCGGGCCGGTCCTGCCGATGAACATCAGCAGCACCAACAGCACGTGCCCGGCCGGCGTGGCATCCGCGGTGATCCCGGTGGACAGGCCCACCGTGCCGAAGGCCGAGATGACCTCGAACAGCACCTGGTCCAGGCTGTACGGGGTCAGCGCCAGCAACAGATACGTCGACACCGTGACCAGCGCCACGCTGACGAGGCTGATCGAGACGGCCTGACGCTGTGCCACCTCCGGCAGGCGGCGATGACCGATGTTGACATCGCGCTCACCTCGCATCTCGGCCCAGATGACGAACGCGAGCATGCCGAACGTCGTGACCTTGATGCCGCCCGCCGTTCCCGCGCTGCCGCCGCCGATGAACATCAGCAGGTCGGTGGCCAGCCAACTGGTCGGGTACATATCGGCGAGGTCGATGCTGTTGAAGCCCGCGGTGCGCGGCATGACGGCGGTGAAGAAGGCCGCCAGCAGCTTGCCGGGGCCATCGAGCGCGCCCAGCGTCTTCGGGTTGCGCCACTCGATGGCCAGGAAGAGCAGCGTGCCACCGACCAGGAGGACCACGGTGACGCCGACGGTGACCCTGGTCAGGACCGACCAGCGGCTGGGCCGGCGCCAGGTGCCCAGCAGCTCGAACACCACCGGGAAGCCGAGCCCGCCGACGATCACCGCGGTCGCGATGGTCAAGCAGATCCACGGGTCGGTGACGAAACGCATCAGGCTGTCGGACCACAAGGCGAACCCGGCGTTGTTGAAGGCGGAGATCGCATGAAAGACGCCCAGGTAGACGGCCCGGCCGAACGGCTCGCCATAGCCGATCAGGAACCGGCCGGTGAGGATCACCGCCGCGATGGCCTCGCAGACCAGGCTGAAGACGACCACCCTGCGGACCACGTGCCGCACGTCGGTCATGCTCAGCGTCTTGGCCTCGGCTTGTGCGAAGATCCTTGCGCGCAGCCCGAGCCGGCCGGCCACCAGGACGGTGAACAGTGTCGCCAGGGTCATGATGCCCAGCCCGCCGACCTGGATCAGCCCGGCGATCACCGATTCGCCGAACACCGACCAGTGCGTTGCGGTGTCCACGACCACCAGGCCGGTGACGCACACTGCGGACGTCGCGGTGAACAGAGCGGCCAGCCAGCCCGACGATTCCCCCGACTCGGTGGCGATCGGCAGCGTGAGCAAGGCGGTGCCGATCAGGACCGCCATCCCGAATCCGGTGACGATGACCTGAGCCGGGTGGCGGAACCGGTCAAGGATCCCGGGATGCCGTCTCATGCCGTACGCCCACGGCCTCGAACGGCACCGCCTGTGGACGAGATCGTGCGGGGACTGCACCACCACGGATGCTTGACGCGGGTGCCGTGCTCGGTCTGTTCGCGGTCGGTGTGCAGGCCCTGAAGCAGCCAGGACCGCAGCGTCCCTTCCCCGGCGGCCGGCCGTTTCGCCAGCACCATACGGTCACCCTTCGCCACGACCCCGTAAAGACGCATCGCACGCTACCCAGGCGGAACGGTCGATGGACGAGGTCAGGGCGTCAAGAAAACGTATGAATTGGCGACTGGCCGGTGCGGACCCTAGCTGCGGGCAGCTCCACCGGGATGGAGACCGTCAGACCCCCTTCCTGAGGCGTGGCCCGCACACCGGCGGCCGACGGGGGCACCCGCCCCGGACCTAGGCGCCGTCCAGGTCGCGGCGGCGGAAGCCGTACAGGCCGATCAGGAGCAGGCCCGCCGCGAGCGCCGTCAGCACCACCAGTGGGGCGAGGCTGAAATCCTCGACCGGCATCCGGGGAATGTGGTCGAACGGCGACAGGCTCCTCACCCAGCCCGGCAGGTCCGCACCCCAGAAGCGGATGACCGCGCCGAGGGCGAGCACGGCCCAGGCCAGGGCGGCGCCCCTGGGCGCGAACCCGAACAGCGTGGCGGCCACCCCCAGCAGGAACAGGATCTCCGGGATGCGGGCGAGCACGGCGCCGGCGGCCAACGCTCCCAGGGCGGCGTCATCGAGCACCGTAGCGGCGCCGACGCCCATCGACAGACCCGAGATCGCCAGCAGCGCGACGGCGGCGAGCCCGGTGGCCAGGAGGGACGACCCGAGCCAGGCCCATCGGCCGGTCGGCGTGGCCAGCAGCGGCGCCACCCGGCCGCGCCTCTCCTCCGTCCGCAGCCGGGTCGCCGTCAGGACCGTGAAGATCCCCACGAGGAAGACCATCCCGACCGCCATGAGGCTCAGGTAGCCGCCCATCACGTCAGGACCGCCGCCGAGGAACTCCTCGGCCATGCTCTCGCTCATCGAGCCGGCGAGCCCGCCGAAGACCAGGCCGGCCGCCAGCAGGGACCCGCCCCACCAGAGGAAGGACGCGCGCTGGAGCCGGAACGCCAGCGCGAGCAGCGAGCGCAGCCCGCGGGCCGCCCGCGCCCGGCCGGGGCGCGAGGCCACCAGCCCGGCGCCGAGGTCCCGCCGCCCCGACAGGGCGTACGCGACCGCCGTCAGAGCCGCGCTGAGCAGCACCGGCAGGGCCAGCGGCCACCAACGTCCGTCGCCCGCCACCCGGGTGAGCTGCGCCCACCCCATCGGGGAGGTCCAGGTCAGCCAGCCGTCTTGGACGGCGCCGACGGCGCGGAGCAGCCACACGACGGCCAGCACCCCGCCCGCGATCCCGGCCGCGGCTCTGGCCTGCTCGGTGAGCTGCGCGCTCACGGCGGTGACCGCGGCGAAGACGAGACCCATCGCGGCCGTGGCCGCGCCGAACAACAGCGCGCCGCTCACGGTCATCCCGACGCCCAGCGCCGCCGCGGTCAGCAGCAGGGCCAGGACCACGTTGGTGATGACGGCGACGAGGAGCGCAGCCGTGAGCGCGGCATGCCGGCCGACGACCGCGGCGCGAACCAGCTCGGCGCGGCCGCTCTGCTCCTCGATGCGGGTGTGCCGGGCGACGAGCAGCATGTTCATCAGCGCCGCGCCCAGCAGGAACTCCGGGAAGTAGGCGTTGACCAGGTAGCCGAGCGTCGTGGGGTTCTCCATGCCGAACATGGGGCCGGAGAACAGCCGCAGCATGGGGGCGTCCAACATCTCCGCGCTGGTGGCCAAGGCCTCGGGCGTCGAATTCGTCCTGGCCGCCACGGCGGCGAAGTACGGGAGGAACAGGGTTATCCCGAGCGTCCACGCCGGCAGCTTGACCCGGTCCCTGCGCAGGGCCAGCCGCACCATCGCGCAGGTGCCGGTCAGGGTGCCGCCGCCGGACGCGGCGGCCGTGCGGCGGCGTACGGCGGTGGTGGTCATGCCGCTGCTCCGTTCCCGTAGTGGCGCAGCATGAGCTCCTCCAGCGAGGGCGGGTGGCTGGTCAGTGCCCGGATGCCGAAGGCGCCCACGTGCTTGATGGCGCCGTCGAGGTGCTCGGCGTCCACGCTGAAGCGCACCCGCCCGCGCCCGCTTTCGGCGCCGTGCACGCCGGGGAGCGCGGCCAGGCCGGTGACCGGGGTGGCGGTCTCGGCCTCCACGGTGGTGCGGGTCAGGTGGCGCAGCTCGGCCAGCGTGCCCGCCTGCACGATCCTGCCCTGCCTGATGATGCTGACCCGGTCGGCCAGCCGCTCCACCTGGGCCAGGATGTGACTGGACAGCAGGACGGTACGGCCGGCCGCGCGCATCTCCGCGACGACCTCCTGGAAGACGGCCTCCATCAGCGGATCGAGACCCGAGGTCGGCTCGTCCAGGACCAGGAGCTCCACGTCGGCGGCGAAGGCGGCCACGAGCGCGACCTTCTGCCGGTTGCCCTTGGAGTAGGTGCGGCCCTTCTTGGTGGGGTCGAGCTGGAAGCGCTCGACCAGTTCGGCGCGGCGGGTCTCGTCGAGCCCGCCGCGCAGGCGGCCGAGCAGGTCGATGACCTCGCCGCCGGTGAGGTTCGGCCACAGCTCCACGTCGCCCGGCACGTACGCCAGCCGCCGGTGCAGCTCGGTGGCGTCGGCCCACGGGTCGCCGCCGAGCAGCTCCGCCCGGCCGGAGTCGGCGCGCACCAGGCCGAGCAGGACGCGGATGGTGGTGGACTTGCCCGCCCCGTTGGGGCCGAGGAAGCCGTGGATCTCGCCGGTGTTCACGGTGAGGTCAAGTCTGTCCAGGGCGCGGGTCGGGCCGTAGGTCTTGACCAGGTCGCGGGTCGTGATGGCGGTCATGTGGCGGCTCACCACTCCACCGGGAGGCGTTTGGGGCCGAAGAAGGCCGAGTCGTCTTTCATGGGAATCTCCTGTGCGGGCACTGCGAGGCGCAGGCCGGGGAACCGGTCGAAGAGCGCGGGCAGCGCCGCGCGCAGCTCCACCCGGGCCAGCTGCTGGCCCAGGCACTGATGGATGCCGTGCCCGAAGGTGAGATGACCCTGGGCCGGCCTGGTGACATCGAACTCGCCGGGGCGCTCGAAGCGGGCCGGGTCGTGGTTGGCGGCGCCGACGAGCAGTTCGACGGTCTGGCCCGCCCTGATCAGCTCGCCGCCGATCTCCACGTCCTCCATCGCCGTGCGCAACATCCCGCCGGGCCCGGTCAAATAGCGCAGCAGCTCTTCGACGGTGTTGTCGGCCAGGCTCGGGTCACGGCGCAGCGCCTGGAGCTGGCCGGGATGCTCAAGCAGGGCGAACGTACCCAGCGCCAGCATGCCGGAGGTCGACTCGTACCCGGCCGCGAACAGCAGCAGCCCGATGGAGGTGAGCTCCTCGTCCGACAGGCCACCGCGGTTGATCAGACCGCTGTAGACGTCACCGGTGGGGTTCTCACGCTTGTCCGCGATCAACGGCGGGAAGACGCCGAGCATGGTCGTGTACGCCTGCTGGATCTGCTCCTGCGTCGACTCCCCGTCGAGCACGGTGGCCGCGGCCTGCCGGAACACGGGGAGGGTGGAGGCGGGGATGCCGAGCAGCTCGCAGATGAGCAGCTTGCGGTAGCGGGTGTGCTCCGGCGGGTCCATGCGGACGAACATCCCGGGCGGCGGGGGCGCGGTGAACATGGCCTGCGCGGCGGCGTTGGGCATCGTGACCGGCGGGTGGGCCACCTCGCGCCGGATGCTGAAGCGGCTGTCGGCGAGGATGGCCTTGACCACGTCGTAGCCGGTGGCCAGCCAGCCCTGGTGGCCGTCGGCGAAGGTCATGGGCCGGAGCGGGCGCTCCTTCCTGAGCGTGGCGATGATCTCCGGCGGGTCGAAGAGGCCGGGTCGGGTGGTACGTGCCGTCCAGGGGAACTCGATGGCGCCCTCTGTCATGTCGCACTCCTAGGAACGTGGTGGGGGTGTCACGTCGTGGATCTTTTCGAGGGCCTCGCGCAGCGAGGCGGCCGTCTCCGGCGTGAGCACCGGGTGGGAGTGGATGTCGAGGAGGGTCAGCGCGAGCAGGTGCGCGCCCTCCCGGGTGGCCAGGTCGACGCCCAGCCCGCGGGAGACGTGCTGGTACAACACCGGCACGACGAGACTCATGGCGGTGGCGACCGTCGCTCGGGCCCTGCGACTGGCGTACGGGGGATCCGGACGGGCCTTGTCGACCTCCTCCAGCCATTCCTCGTACACCCGGACCATCTCGTCGAACAGGGGCGCGGCCCACCCCTCGGCCAGGGCCCGCGCGAGATATCGCTGGTACGGCCCGAACGCGGTCAGCGCGGAGCCGACGGGGTTCACGTCGGCAGGCGTGAGATCGACGCGTGTTTCGTCGCCGAGCCGGCGTATCTCCTTGAGGAGATAGTCGTCGCACGCCTCGCGCAGCGCCTGTTTGGAGCCGAAGTGGTGGCGCACCAGCCCCGAGGAGACCCCGGCAGCCTCGGCGATGCCGCGAATCGTCGCTCTCTCGAACCCGTGCTCACCGATCTGCCGCAGCGCGGCGTCCCTGATGCGGGCGCGAGCCGTCAGATCTTCTAGGTCCGCCTCAATCCTGGCCATCATCACCCTCCTACACATACAGATACTTCACTATACATATGTGTAGTAGCGCCGGCGGACACCTTGGGTGCCGGATGCCGGAGATCCGGAGACCAGGAGTACGTGGACAGGTAGCGCAGGCCCTGGTGGCCGCACGGTACGCCGGACCTCCGCGCGGCCTCAGCCGGCGTGGAGGATGCGAAAACGATCGGGTTCCGCCGGGTCTCGATCAACGACTTGGATGGGCGTCCACGCCCATTGCCGAACGCTGATGCCGGGCATGCGGGAGAACCGGATCTGCCCGCGGGTGCCTTCGACGGCAACGCGCGGCCAGGCTTCGGCGATGCGCGCCCGGTCCGCACCGTGCGAACGCAGCACCTCGGCGAGAACGGCGACCGTGTCGTAACCCTCGAAGGCGACGAAGGAGGGCGCTTCGCCCAGCCGCCCGCGCAGGGCCGTCTCGACGCGTGCACCGAGTGGCCCGAGGCGCTCGGGCAGGTAGCGCAGGAACGGGATCGCGGCGCCGTCGCCGCCCAGCAACCTCGCCCATTCGGAGAACTCCGGTTGCCCGGCCGGTGCACCGATCATGATCTCGGCGAGACGCCGGTCGTGGCGGACGGACTTGACGATCGACACTGCCGGTTCCGGGTGGCCCACCAGAAGAAGAAGGGCCGTCGCGCGAAGGTCGACGAGTGCGTCGCACACGGCCGTGGGGTGAGCGCGCGCATGTCGAGTTCGGTGACGGCGCCGCCGCGGGGAACGAGGTGGTCCCGCAGAATGCGAACCCCGGACGCCCAGTAGACACTCGGCTGGGCTGCTACGGCGATCCGGCTGTGGCCCGCCCTCAGGAGGAAGTCCGCGTAGATGCGCCAGCCGCGGGACTGCGCCGGGGCGAGGCGCGCGACCCATTCCGTCGGTTGTTCGGTGAGCGCGTCGAGAACCGCTGACGAGCACAGGAACGGCAGGCCAAGGGCGTCGGCCCTGGCGGCGGCGGCGCGAGCGACGACGCTGTGATACTCCCCCGCCAAGGCGGCCACGCCCAGGCGGGCCAGATCGTCGACGGCCGCCGCGGCCCTCTGCGGATCAGCCGCGGTGTCGCGGACCACCAGTTCGAGTGGCCTACCGACGATCCCGCCGGCGTCATTGACCTCGCGGACGGCCAGTTCGAGTCCCGCGAGCAGGTGCCGGCCCGCCTCGACCCAGCCAGGCCGAGTCAGCGGAACGAGGGTTCATCGAATCGCTGTCTCCCGGATTTGTCTCCCGGCAGTCGGAGGCGGTGCCGTGGCGCGGCCCGCATCTGGCACACGAGATCACCTTCGATGGGGTCCGCCGGACGGTGTCCCGTCGCCGAGACGATCGCACATCGCCGGAGCGTCGCCGGCCGTTCCGGCGACGCTCACGTATTGCGCCTGGTCAAGGACGTCTCCCTCGCTCCGTCGGCGGGGCAGGCGACGATCCGCGTGCTGGCTGCCGGGGTTGGCTGCACCGACGTGATGGCCCGCCGCGGCGAGCACCTCTTCCAGCGCCGGAGGCCCTTCACCCCGGTGTACGAGATCGTCGGCGAGGTCGTCGGCCACACCGGAGACACGGCGCCGGGTTGGCTGGTTCCCGGAGCGCGCGTCGCCGCCTGGCCGCCCCGGTTGGGCGGCTACACCGAGTACGCCAACGTGCCGGCCACCTCGCTGGCTCCGGTCCCGGACGGCCTGGACACGGTGGTGACCGCCGCGATGCCCCTGGACCACCTGACCGCGTTGCTCCGGCGGCACCCCGAAGGCGTTCACGCGGTGTTCGAGCTGGCCGTGCGGGGGCGCAACCGTCCGCGATCCCTCGATGCCCCTGAATCGCTACGGCTTCGTCCCCTCCAGCGCCGTCACGTTGAGCCACCCGCCGGACATGACCTCGACGACGGCGGACGGGTGGGTGAGGTGGGGGTGGTGCCCGGT
>NZ_SMKP01000080.1:0-42513 GCF_004349015.1 Nonomuraea diastatica | reverse complement strand
CCGCCCGTGGCCCCGGAAGGGGGGCCACGGGATCTTGAGGGGTTAGGGCAGTTCGGGCCGGTGCTCCATCAGGTAGCGCTGGCGGTCGTCGTCGTAGGCGCCGATGACGCCGGCCTCCGACAGGCGCCGCATCTGTTTCTGGAACCACGCGCGGCTGATGTCGGTGGTCTCCCACAGCACCTTGAAGTCCCCGGTGCCGACATCGCGGGCGCCGTCGTCCCACAGTTCGTGCAGGCGGTCCATGAGCGCCGCGCCGCGCTGCTCCGGGGTCATCTTGGGCTCGGGCGGGGCGAAGGTCAGCGGCGGTTCCCCTTCGGGGAAGTCGCTGATCTCGTCGTCCAGGTCGACGGTGACCTCGGGGTCGGGGTCGTCGGTGTTCAGGTACTCGCCTGCGACGTTGCGCACCTCCTCATCGTCGTCGGGGTCGTCGTCGGCCGGGTCGGCGGCGGTGCCGTCGTTGAGGGCCGGGAGCGGGGCGGGTGCGGCCAGCGCGCTGGCGGCCAGCCGGGACAGGGCGGCGGTCATGGGGTCGATCTGCTTGTGGATAGCGGGGAAGGCGGCGGCGTGGGCGCGCATCTGCTCATGGGCGCGTTCGTCGTCGAAGGCGCCGGCGGCGCTCATGCCCCAGGCGTAGGTTCGCATCGGCATCGTGATCCGGTCATCGGGAATGGACGGGGCGTCCAGGTAGGCCATGCCGGGCTGCTTGTTGCTCCACAGCTCGGGGCGGCATCCGGCGTCTTCTTGGGCCTCGGACAGGCCGAAGGTGGCATCGGCGGCCGAATCGACGCCGAAGCACATCTTGGCCAGCTGGCCGCGGGCGATGGTGGGCATCTGGGTCCAGTCGCTGCGCTGAAGGCTGAGCACGACGGTGCCGCCCGCGCTGCGGATCGCCTTGATCAGCGACAGGAATTGTTCTTGCTGCTTGTCGGTCAGGGCGTCGTAGATGTCGGGGAACTCCTCCAGCCACAGCACCCAGTAGGTGAGCCCGCACCCTTCGGCCCACTTCTGCAGGCCCTTACCGGACAGCAGGTCGGTGCGCGGCTTGATCTTGGCCTGCATCTCGGTCAGCAGGTCTTTGGCGCCCTGCGAGGTGGTCTCCAGCCGGTGCAGGGCGGCCTTGAGCGGTCCGAGCGTCTGCTCCCCCTTGGTGATGTCGATGGCGAACACGGCCACGTCGGAGCGGGTGACGATCTCGGCGAGTAGGTTCCAGGCGCCGCCGATGGATTTGCCCGAACCGGTCTTGCCCATGATCTGCACGTGGTGGCCGACGATGACGTAGGCGACGTCGTCGAGGTCCTGCCACAGGCCGGGCCGTACCGGCGCGGCGATCGAGGCGCCGACGCGGGACGGGCCGGGCCAGGGAACGGGCTGCTTCATCACTCGAGGGTCGGAGATGACCACCTTGGCCTTGCTCGCGTCGTCGGGATCGACGCTGGTGACGATGGAGCCGGGCGGCAGCCCGATCCCCGACTCGACGTAGGGGACCTTCTTTTGCAGGTCGTCGGCGATCTGACGGCCTTCGGCAAGCTGGACTTCGCCGGTCACCTTGTGCGCGGATGCCTGGATGGTGCGGGCCTGCACCGTCGGCATGCCGGCCTTCTCGGCGCCGCGGCCGAACAGGAAGGCCAGCGGGTCGGCCGCCGCGCCGCCCACGTCGATCTGCTTGGTGCGGATGACGGTGCGGATGTTGAACGACAGCGCGAACGCCACCCCGCCGATCAGGATCAGCCGTCCGGTGACGGTGCTGGCGGGGCCGTTGATGGTGGCCGCGCACACCCACAGCCCACCCGCGAGGGTGGTCAGCGTGGTGTGCGCGCGCCCGGTCAGGCTGCGGGCGTGCGACTGACGCCAGGTCAGCGCGGTCAGCACGAGCACGCACGTCATGATGAGTGCGGTGGTCCAGGCGATCGTCTGCGGGTCGTCGCTGGCCAGGGTGAAGTGGAAGGCGGCGCCGAGGCCGAACAGCAGCACGCCGACCAGCCAGGGCGGGAAGTACAGCAGCGCCTTGGACACCTCACGGGTGGCCACCTGCTCCCAGGATGAGGAGTCCGGGACTGCGGGCAGCGTCGCGGGCGTCGGCGGGGTAGTGGTGCGGGCCATCAGGCTTCCTCCTTCCAGTTGAACTCGGTGCGCCGCTTTTCGGGCTTGGCCGGCGGCAGCACCTCCACGAACTCCTTGCGGAACTGGGCGTGGAACTTCACCAGCTCCACCCCGGCGCCGCGCTGGAGTTCGGCGGCGCGCTTGAGCCGCTTGACCACCCGGCGGGCGCGGCGGCGCACGTCCGGGGCGCCGAACACGCTCAGCACCGGGTGGCCCTTGAAGCTGCGGATCAGCACCGCGTACAGCTCATCGGAGCCGAGGGCGAACTCTTCACCGAGGTCACGGGCCAGGTTGCGGCCGACCTGGGCGTAGCGGGTGATCGCCGAAGGCCCCTCCCACGGGATCGATGACAGCTCGGGGATCCGGCTCCGGCCGGGTTTGGCGGTGTTGTCGGGAGTGCTCACGAAGGGTCTCCTTCCGGAGAAGCGGCATCGTCGTCGTTGCGGCCGGCGCCGTTGTCGTCGGCGGGCCGGGCAGAGGTGCGGGTTTCGCGTACGGCCTGGCGCAGCAACGCAGCCAGATAGACCAGGCGGCGGGTGCCGAGCACGGCGGCCACCAGCGCGTCGAGCGCGCCGAACAGCAGGGCGGCAAACGCCCGTATACGGGGCAGCCACGGCCAGACCAGCCAGCCGAACACCGCCCCGTACAGCCACCAGCGCAAGCCGTACACGTCCGGGACCAGTCCGGACACCAGCAGCAGCGCGGCCACCGCCACGGCGGTGCGCGCCAGCACACCGGCCGGGCGTACGGGACGGGCGTTGGCGGAGCCGGGGCAGGCCGTACGGGGGGCGGCGTCGGTGATGACGTACACCGTGCGGGGTTCAGTCACGACCATCACCGCCCCCCGCGTCGCGTACGGCCACCCGTACGCTTGCCGCCCGTACGGGGGGCCGTACCGGTGGCCGTACGGGTGGTGGGGGGATGCGACAGCCGTACGGCCAGTACGGCGAGACCGGTACGGATGAGCGGGGCGGCCATCAACCCGGCGGTGAAGCCGGACAGCCACACCGCCACCGAGGGCGGCCACGGGGTCAGCTCAGCGGCCAGCAGCCCGACTACGGCGGACAGCACGGCCAGGGTGACCAGGTTCCCCACCAGCAGTTCCAGGAAGTTGCGGCGGCGGCTCACTGGGCCACCTCATTCTCACTGGCGCCATGGCCGGTGTGCTGGTCAGCGTCGCCTGCGTCGGCGTCGGTGTCGTGGGTGCTGGTGGTGGACGGCTGATCGTGGGCGGCCAGCGCCCGCGCGTCCCGTACGGCCTTCTCACACCACGAGCGGCGATAGCCGGAACGGGCCTCAAGCTCGTCGTAGTCGGGCTCCCACCGGTTGCCGTCTGCTTCGGCCGTAAAGATCTGGCGCGCGAGTTCGGCGATGAAGGCCGTACGATCCACACGTTCCGTCCGCTCCGTACGGTCGGCCCGTACGGTGGCTAGCTCGACCACGCCCGTACGGGCGGCAGCCACCGCACGCGGCGCCGGACCCGTACGGGGCGTGTGCGGCACGCGCGTCACGTGCTCCACCCGTACGGGTTCCTCCCCCACGCCCGTCGGAGGTGACGGCTCTGCCGTAGGCGCGTCGTCCGTACGGACCGGAGCGGCGGCGGGTGCCGATTCCGATGCCGGTTCGCACGACGCCGGTTCGGTGGTGTCGTCGCGGGCACACAAGGCCATCAGGTGAGCCAGCGCACCGAGCGCCACCGGCGGCACCATGCTGACCGCCACCACCAGCACCCACCGGGAACTACCCAGGTGCAGCACACCGGCCTCCAGCGCGTGGTAGATAGCATTGCCGATGATGGACACCACCACCGCGCCGACCGCGTGGATCAGCGCGTGCTTGCGGGTCTCAGCGCTGTACTTGGCGTTGACGGTGATCCGGGTGGCCACCGCGCCGTAGGCGTCCACGCACAACGGCAGCAGCCACGACAGCGAGACCTCGAGACCGCCGGGCAGGGCCAGGGCGGCATCCCATCCGGCCAGACGGCCGAGTCCGGCTTGGGCGGTGAAGGAGGCGATGACCGCGGCGGCGGCCACCACGCCGACACCGCCGAGCGTCCACCAGTCGCGCCGGCGGGTGGTCTTCATGTGACCACCGCCGGGTGAACGGAGTAGTGCAGCACGACGCACTTGCCGCGCAGGTGCTCGGCGATGCGCTCCTTCAGCACGTGCGTCAGCAGGTCCAGGTGGCGCATGCCGACAGGGACGATCAGGTCGTGACTGCTGGTGGACACCTCCCCGTAGGCGGTCTGCACGGTGATGACCACGAACAGGGCGCGGGTTGCGCGCTCGGGGCTCGCGCCGTTGATGGACGGGGCGTTGCCCGTGTTGTTGGCTGGGGTGGTGGTCATGCGGCGGCGCTCCTTTCAGCGCAGTCGTTGCAGATACCGAGGTGGCGGGCCAGCACATAGCCCACGTCGCGCGTGCAGTCGGGGCACGTGCGGCGGGCGGCCAGGGCCTTGCCCAACGCGGCACGCTGCCGGGCGGTCGGGGTGCGCTTGGGCAACGCCAGCCGGACGTCATACAGGTAGGCCGCGCGCACCCCACCGCGGGCGCGGTAACGACGCGAGGCCCACAGGACCTGTCCCTGCACCTCCTGACCACCGGGGCGAAGCCCTCGCGCGGCCAGCTGGCGCAGGGTGAGCAGATGCGCCGGTGCCATCTGCCACGGCCAGGACGGCAACCCGTACCGCTTGCCGGCCGGGTCGAAGAATCGGGCCAGGATGCGGCTCACGACACGCCTCCCTCAAAGACGCGTGTCACCTCGGCCAGCCTCGCCAGCGTCTCTCCCAGCGCGCGGTGCCGGGGTCCGTCCTCGGGGGGAAGCCGGTACCCGTGCGTTTCCAGCGCGCTCACAACGTCGCTGACCAGCCCGAAGGTGAAGCGGGCATCCTCGCTGTGGGTGTTCTCGACGGTTGCCATCACGACCTGCCCCCGTCCTGCTGGGTGGTGGCCCAGTCCGGGGCAGGGCCGAAGCTGGCGGCCAGGGCGTTGCCGAGCGCCACCCACAGCGCCCACGCCTCATCGGCGGACATGCCGGCGCGCTGGTTACCGATGCACAGGTACACCGGGTAAGAGCCGCCGGTGCGCACGGTGATCCGCGCGATCCCGGACTTGTTCCACGGCGCCGGCGCCGTGACGGTGAAGTAGCGGACATCCATCACGCCACCCCCCGCACCGCATCCGGCGACACCGGCGCGGCCATCTCGCGGAGTTCCTCGGGCGTCAGCCCCGCCCAGATCCCCGACGCCGGACGCATGTCCAGCGCGGAGAACAGACACGAGGCCCACACCGGGCAGCCCGCGCACACCTCACGGGCCACCTGCTCCCGCGCCGCCCGCTCGTCGGCGGGCTCATCGGCGAAGGCGTCCGGGCCGGTGTGCAGCTCAGGGTCGAACCGGCACGCGGCCTCATCGGCCAGATGCCGCGGCGTGCCCGCGGTGACCGCGGCCAGCAGCGCGAGCGCCGGACGCTTCCCCGGCAGGTCGGCGCTCATTTGCCGGCCTTTGCGGCGCCGTTGTTGCCCTGACAGATCGGGCACGGATACGGGCCGGAACCGGGGTTCCAGATCATGCCGTTGCGGCAGGCGGGCGGGCAGTAGTCCGACTTGGTCATGCCGCAGAAGCGGGTCATCATGGTGAAGCTCCTTCTTTCGCTTGCAGCGGGTGGGAGTTGAGGGGCGGCCCCGCGTCTTGGCGGATAGGGGTCGCCCTGAACTCTGTGGTCTCACACCTCAACTGGTGCGCACCAGTAGTAGACAACTGGTGCGCACCAGTGTCAAGCTCTTATCGAAAATCGCGGCCATCTGCACCACTCAAGTGAACGTCGGTTGGGGCTGGGGGACCATGTACTAGCCCTGAACTAGCCCTGCACTAGCCCTGCACTAGCCCTGCACTAGCCCTGCATCTGTGATGCACTGGAATCTCATAGCCAGCGCGGCCGACGACGTGAAACATCGGGAGATGCCCCGTGATCGTTGATCTCTGGACAGGCAGAAAAGCGGGTGCGCTGCGGGCCGCGCTGCGGTTGAGTGCCGAGGCTTTCGCACAGCATCTCGGCGTGGCTGCGCGGACAGTGGCAAAGTGGGACGCAGAGCCAGCCATCGTTCCCCAACCCTCAATGCAGCAGGTTCTCGACTTGACTCTTGAGCGGGCCACGGATGCCGTAAAAGCGCGCTTCGGTCTCATGCTTGAGAATGAGGCTAGAAAGTCCGAGCCTATGAGCCATGGGAGTCTTCGAGAGGTGATGATGATGGCCGCGCACGAGTCGGCCGAAGATGTGGCGCTACGGGCTGTCCACTGCGAAGCCGAGAGCATTGCAGACCTCCGCGACCGAGTGGTCAACGTCGCTCGTGCCTACTCTTCGCGGGCACCGATGGAGGTGTTCGCGAATGCGAGAGCAGCGCAAAACCTCGCGCGAACGCTGGTCGAGCGAACGCGCCGGCCATCTGACTTGATTGACCTTTACCTTGTGCTGGGTCAGGCCAACGCATTGATGGCGTCTATTGCTTTCGACCTCGGAAACTGGCAAGCCGCAGCGACGCTTGCGCGTTCCAGTACGACCTACGCAGAACTATCCGGGCACGGCTCGCTTCAGGCCTGGACCTTGGGACTTCAAGGCACCTTAGCTTTCTGGCAGAATGAGCCTGAGCGTTCCCTTGGCTTTGTTTTTCGTGGACTCGCGGTCGCGCCTCAGGGGGCTTCACGTTATCGACTCCGATATATCGCCAGCCGTGCGCATGCCGTTGCGGGCAACGCCGAAGCTGCTCGGGCGGTGCTTGTTGAGGCTCGGCACGACAAAGAAGTATCTGTGAACTTTCCGGACGAGTTGCATGATGAGGTGCGGGGAGAATTCACGTTCGACGGCGCTCGCGCTGCTGCCTGTGCGGCTGCGGCGTGGCTCTACCTGAAGGATGGCGAACAAGCCGCCCATCATGCACGGGAGGCACTCGACGCTTACGGGCAGATTCCAGAGGTGCGCCGACCGTTCTCGCCTGTTACTGGCGCGCGGATTGATCTCGCGTCGGCCTACCTCCTGACGGGGAATCGTGAGGCGGCCGAGGCTGAACTTGGCCCGGTGTTCGCCTTGCCTGCTGATCTGAGGAATGTATCTCTGTCCGGGAGGCTCGCCAGAACGAGATTTATTCTTGGCTCGCCTGCATGGCAAGGCAAACCGGCGGCCATCGAGCTTAGCGACCGTATGAACGACTGGCTTCAGGAGACGGCGGCGAACCCAGGCGTCGTTGAAGATGTCATGTGACAAGTAGCGAAAGAATCTCTCTTTCGCGTTCTGTGGATATCCCTATCTCGTTGGACCGCTCATTGTTCGCAACTTCGCGCGTCGTGCGGATCCATTCCCATGTATCCCGCACGGTCTCGGAGAGTGGTCTGCACCCCAGGCCGGCGCTGTGAGCGCGAACGGAGTCTACTTGCCAAACGCCGGCGTGTGTGCGCCAAAGAGGAAGCTCTGACCATTGCCGGACGCCGTGCTCCAGCAGGAAGCCGTCCGGCGCCCATGCAAATTTGGCAGAACCATTAGTAGCGTCAACGCAATATTCCAGTAGTTGGCCGAAGGTGGCGAACCGAGAAGGTGCGGTCACATTGAAGGACGACGATAGTTTCGCGGCAACTGTGTGACAAGCGAATGCTGCAAGGTCGCGAACGTCTATGGGCTGTATGGAACGTTCAGGAGACCCTGGGGCCAGGATGCGACCTCCACGGAAAACGCGACGGAGCCACCAGGGAAGGCGCCCGACATACTCTCTGGGGCCAAGTACTACGCCGGGGCGCAGCGTACATGTCCGGCTCTCTCCAAAGGAGAGTCGGACGGCATTCTCGCATCCTGATTTCTGGTAGCCGTATTTAGTTGGCCCGTCTTCGACGTCTTCCCCATAATTTTCGTCAGCGTCTGGAGGGCATTTCAGGACAGGGGAATCTTCGGTAAGTGGCTTCGTTGGCCAGTCAGCATAGACGCTTACCGTGGACATGAATATGTAGTGATCGACTAGAGGTTCCAACGTTTGAGCTGTGCTGAGCACATTGCGAGGGACATAGCCTGACAGGTCCACAACCGCATCCCAAGGGCCGGCAGTCGCCAGCCGAGCAAGATCCTTGGGGGCGGTGCGGTCGCCTCTGACCACCTCGACGCCATCGACGTCGGAGCCAGTGAGGCCACGGTTGAAAGTGGTGACCTCCCAGCCTCGCGCGAGGGCTTGATTAACAACCGCGTGCCCGACGAACGCCGTACCTCCCAGGACGAGCAGCTTGGTCATCGCGTCTCGTTGCTCCCTGCGACCTTGAAGTAACCACGTCCGTGCTCGCTGCGGACGATGCCCTCAGCCGCCAACTTCATCAGGACAAGCCGGATCGTGGTGCGGCCGGCTTCGAGCTCCTGGGCCAAGGTTCGCTCGGAAGGCAGGCGGCCGTTCGGCCCCAAATCATCTGAGGCGATCAGTTCACGGATTGAGTGCTCAACTCGGTCTGTCTTCTCACCCATCGGGCGGCCATCCTCCTGTCTGTGGTGCGCACCAGTCTAGGCTGCGATCGAGAGGCAAGCTCCTGGCTTTCTTCGTCTTCAACCGGGGGTGCCGCAGAGCCTAGCGACACGCCTGAGACGGGGCGTTGCCGTCATGTTGCCCTTTGGGACCGAGTTGCGTTCGTCTTACCTCGCCGTGTCATGACGGCTCGCTGGCTGCGGCGTAGCGTCAAAGGTTGTGGCCCACCACTTCGGCGAGGGGACTGGACCATGACGCAACCGTCATCACCGGTGGCATGTGCCCGAGGCGTAGATAACCGTAGGTCTCAACCAGGTGAACGCCCGGACTGGCCACGACACGACGCATATCGTCGGAGCATGCCAGCCTCAGCCCACGACATCGCGGCAGCGCTCCGGCAAAGGCAGTCCAGGCTCGGCGCCAAGAAGCTGCAGGCGCTCCTGTACTACGCCCAGGGCCATCACTTGTCGTTCTTCGGCAGCCCTTTGTTCAAGGAGTCCATCTCGGCATGGGACACCGGGCCAGGGGTCGATGCGCTCTGGGAGGAGGAAAGGGCCGGTGACGCCCTTGAACTGCCCGAACTGAGCGAGGCTGAGCTGAATACCGTCGGGTATGTCCTCAGCAGGTACGGCAAGCTCGCCACTGAAGAGCTTGAAAGGCGCATCCACGTAGAGGCTCCGTGGATGCGGGCGGAAGCGGGTCGGGTGCCGGGCAGGAGTGCCCGGATCGAACTGGAGTGGATCAGAGAGTTCTTCAGCGCCCAGGCCATGAAAGAGAACGACTTTGGCTTGGACCCGGCTGAAGTCAAGCGCACCCTGGAAGCCACGCAGCGCAGGGACAAGCCGCGACGCACGGACAGTCTGGAGGACATCCGCGCGTGGCTGGCAGCCCGTGCATGACAATGCTGGCTGGAAACTGGAAGGGTTCATCGAGAGGCTCAACCTGTGGGAGGAGACCGAGCCATCATCGGCCGCGCTCGGTGATGTGTGCTTAGCCGTTACGCGCTGGATCATGAACCGCTATGAGGACCCGTACGAGGGGGCAAGGCGGGAGTCCAACAACTTGTGGTTCGCGGCGATACCAGGGACGTGTCATGGCTGGCAGGTGGTGTGCTGCTCGTACTGGATCGAGGAGTCAACTCGTACCGTACGCTGCAACCTAATCTCGACCCTGAGTAGGCCGGTCTAGCGTCTCTGGAGCCCGCTCGAGTGGGAGTTCCTTGGGCCGCCTGTGGGCCGTCCGACGTTGGCCAGTAATGACAGAAAGAGACAGGTGCCGACGGTGCCCGTACCCATGTCGGCGTGTCTGGCGAGAGATCAAAACAGGTAGTGCGAAGAGGTAATCACTTCCTGCGCAACAAGCGGGCCGAGTGGCGCGACTACCGCCGCACCGTCACCGAGTTCGAGCTCGGCCGCTACCTGCCCGTGTTGTGAAGGGGCCTGTTCAGGGCGGAAGCCGGAGCTCGCCGTGAACAGGCCAGGTCACCCTCGCGGGTGCGGGCGATCTACGACACGGTCGGCGTGGCCGGGTCCGTGCCGTCGACGCGCAGGACATATCCGGTATATCCGTAGTCGTCGGCGTGTTCGCGCCGCAGCCCGATCTCCTGCCGGGTCGCGGCGACGGCCTCGGTCATGCCGGGAACCGCAAGGTCGGCGGTGTCGGCCCGCCTCCCGAGAGGGTCGTAATACTCCTCGAACCAGTCGCTGTCCGGCAGCCGGTACGTCGCGCACACGCGGTAGCCGGCCGCCGCTGCGGCGGCCGTGTTCTCGTCCGCGCCGCGCAGGGGGTAGGCCTGCTCCCAGTAGGCGCGAACCTCCGGAGCGGGATCCGAGGTGCTCCACTCGCATTCGGTGACGACCAGCACGCCGCCCGGCGTGAGCAGTCGCCGCCACGACCGCAACGCGTGGTCGAAGCCGATGAGATACACCGAGCCCTCGGCCCAGATCATGTCGGAGCTGCGATCGGGGTAGGGCAGTTCGGCCATGGAGACGTTCGCGGTGCGGACCGCTCGGCCAGGCCTCGCCGGGCCGCGGCCTCGCGCAGCTCGTCCAGATAGGGCTGATGGGTGTCGACCGCGGTGACCTCCGCGCCCGCGGCGGCGAGCAGGAGCGAGGCGCGGCCGGGGCCGCAACCCAGGTCGAGCACCTTGGGACGTTCGGGGAGCGGCCGGGCCAGCGCCAGCAGCCGCCGAGTGGTGGCATCCGAGCCGGGACCCTGGCGGGGCAGGCCGTGGTGCAGGGTGATGAGCGCGTTGACGACCGGGTCGTCGATGAAGTCGGACACGTGTTCCTCTGGTGGTCGTAGGGGAGCGGCGATGGTGCCGTGGGGGCGTATCGCCCCCACGGCCGGCTCGTCATGAGCGTCGCTGGCGGTCCCTGAAGGCGTAGGTCTCGCGGAGCGAGCGGGTGATGGCCTTCTTACGGTCATCGTGCTGGGCCCGCAGCCGGGCGTCGTTCCTGGAGGTCGCCCAGGCGTTCTCCCGCTGGAGCTTGCGGTAGCTCTCCAGGCGGCGCTCGCTCAGGTCACCCGAGACGATGGCTTCCTGGACCGCGCAGCCCGGTTCCGAGTCGTGGCCGCAGTCGCTGAAGCGGCACTCCTCGGCGAAGGTCTGCTCCAGGCCGTCGTCGGCGTCCACGAGGCCGATCCCGCGCAGGCCGGGGGTGTCGATGAGCACGCCGCCGCCGGGGAGCGGGACCATCTGGCGGCGGACCGTGGTGTGCCGCCCCTTGCCGTCCTGGGCGCGTACGGCGCCGGTCGCGAGGATCTCGGCGCCCAGGAGCGCGTTGCCCAGCGCCGACTTGCCCGCTCCGGAGGGGCCGAGCACGACCACGGTGCCGGTCAGCATCGCGGTGAGCACGTCCAGGCCCTGGCCGCTGACGGCGCTGGTCGTGATGATCTCCACCCCGGGCGCCAGCCGCGCGACCTCGGCCGCGTACGAGCCGGGGTCCGCCGACTGGTCGGCCTTGGTCAGCACGATGACGGGGAGGGCGCCGCTCTCCCAGGCCAGCGCGAGCAGCCTTTCGACCCGCCCGGGATTCAGCGGACCGGCGAGCGAGACCGCCAGGACCGCTGTGTCGACGTTGGCGGCCAGGGCCTGGCCGTGGGAGGAACGCGGCGCCGAGGACCTGACGATGACGCCGCGGCAGCACGGCCACCAGTTCGGACCCCTGGCCGAGGCGGATGGCCGCCCAGCCGCCGGCGCAGGGGGACGACGCCGCGTCCGGGGTTGTCGGAAGCGACACGCGGGCGCGGAGCGGGCCCGCTTCGGAGACGACGTCGCACGCGCCGCGGTCGACACCGGTGACGCGGGCGGGGATGAGCCCCGCGGAGCGATGGGAGGTGAAGGACTGCTCGAGCCCTACGTCCCAGCCGTACGCGGACAGGCCATGAGAATGATGGGAAGACAACAGAAGAACCCTTTGCTGGAAGAGCCCTGGCCCGCGCGAGCCGCCTGTGGCGTTCGCACCGGGCGGGGCGCCTCGGAGAGGCTAGCCAAGGCCCTGAGACGTGAGGATGGACCGGATGCCGCGGATGGCGGCCATCATCACGACGGTCATGCAACCTCACCTCCCTCAGGGTTTCCTGTTGTCACGCATGCAGATCTTTCGCCCGAGAAATTAGCATGCGTACCGATTCCTCGCCACGAGCCCGCGGGCCCGCCGGCTCATCCGTGGAACTCGCGCACCTCGATGGGGAGCAGCGCCACGGCCCGCGCCATCTTGCGGCCCCACCCGAGCGCGGCCTCCATGTCGGCCGCCCGGATGATGGTGAACCCGCCGATGTGCTCCTTGCCCTCGGTGTACGGGCCGTCGGTGGTGAGCACCTCGCCCTCCCTCAGCCGCGCCACGGCGGCCTGGTCCGCCGGGCGCAGCGCGCCGGAGAAGACCCACACGCCGGCGTCCTTCATCTCCTGCTCCAGCGCGCCCAGGTCGCGCATGATCGGGTCGAGGATCTCGGGTCCCGGCGGCTCGCCGTCGGGCTGGTACATGGTGAGCACGTACTGCTTCATCGTGGTGTCCTTTCCTCGGGAGTTCACCCTTCACACGAACGGCCCGCGCCCGGATCGACACACCGCGCGGAAAAATCCGGCCGCGCCGCAGCCGTGTCCCGGCCTGCCGTCATCCCTCATGGTCGGGCGACGATCCGGTGATCCGGACCTCCCGCAGGCGGTCGTCGTCGCCGTCGTCGAAGGTGATCGCCTCCAGCATGGCCGCCTCCGCCCTGTCGACGATCAGCCCGCCTGCCGCGGGCGTGGGGTCGCCGCCCTTCACCCGCGCGACCAGGCCGGCCCACCGCCGCTGATGGCGGGCGAACGTGCGCGCCGCCACCACCCGGCCCCTGGCTCGCTGCCCGGCCAGCGCCGCCTCCGGCGACGCGTCCAGCAGGAGCAGGTGTAAGCGGGCGTGGTGCCGCCGCGCCAGCCACGCGAAACCTCTCAGCACGTACGGAGCGCAGCCCCGGTTGTGGGCGATGACCGAACGGCCGCCGGCGAGCGCCCGCCGGATGCGGCCCACATGGGTGGCGAACACCAGGGCGCGGCGCACCCAGCCGGGCATCCAGCCGAGCCTGCCGTGCCAGTGCCGCTTGGCCTGCGCCGAGTCGATCACCACGACCGCGCCCACGGTGACGGGCAGGCTCTCGGTGCCGCGCAGGGTGTACAGGCGGCGGAGCAGGGTGGTCTTGCCCGCGCCCGGGAGCCCGGTCAGGATGACCAGGGATCCGGGCGGGTATCGCAATCTCGCCCCCTGCACAGGCCCACCCCCGCATGATCAACGTACATGTCCCGTGCCGTTCCGGCGAGGGGACCGCGTGCCTTAGAGACTCGTCGAAGCCGGGCCGTGGCGCGCGCCCGCGGCCGGGCCGGCATCAGCGGGCCAGGCGCGTGGTCAGGGAGTCCAGCCGCTCATGCAGCCGAGCCTGGTCGTCGCCGATGCCTTCCACGACGGTGCGGATGCCGGCCAGCTCGTCCACCGCGCTGCGCAGCTCGTTGATCTCGGAGAGGATCTGCGCCACGTCGGCCTCGGTACGCCGCTCCCTGGCGGCGGTGCGCTCGAACCGCTCGACGAACCAGGACGCGATGGCCGCGGTGACCACACCGAGCAGGGCGATCCCCGCCAGCATCAGCCCCGACGCCACCAGCCTGCCCTCGGTGGTGACGGGGAAACGGTCGCCGTACCCGACGGTGGTCATCGTGGTGAGCGACCACCACAGGGCGTCGCCGATCGTCTGGATGTTGGAGGCGAGGTTGTCCCGCTCCGCGTCCAGCACGGCGATGCTGCCGACCAGGGCCAGGAAGACGGCGGTGCCGCTCACGTACACCACCGCGCGCAGCCGCAGCGGGAGCTGGATCCGTTCGGCGACGACCTGCAGGAGCAGCAGCGCGCGCAGCAGCCAGAGCGGGCGCAGGAGGGGGAGCAGGACGACCAGGAGTGAGGGGATGTTCCTCAGCACGAAACGCATGCGGTTGGGAGCCAGATAGACGCGGCTCAGGTAGTCCATGGTGAACAGGAGATAGGCGCAGACCTGGAGGTACCAGAACGCCTGGTCTACGAAGGGCGGAAGGCCAGGCAAGACAATGGGGATCGCCCAGCTGAGGAGAAACGCGGTGCCAATGATAAGAAGTGCCGTACTCGTGCGGCGCTCCCATGAGGTCAGCCGATCCATCCCGACAGTCTGATGGCATGACCGCCTGTGGCTCTAGGCCGGGTATCGGTCGATTGGTCGCGGGACACGGAAGAGCCGGGATAAGGTACTGCCCGACGCCTTGATCGGCCTCACTCCCGGCAGCGGTTCGGAGTGAGGCCGATTTTCGTTGCTTCTCACCCCCGGCTCACGTCCGCGCGATGTGGGGCGCCTACCGTCCCTGGCAGGCGTGATGGCAGGCATGTCGGCGGCATGGCCGTGCGATGGGTGGGAAGCAACGGACCTCATCGAGGCGTTATAGGTGGTGTCGATCAGCCGCGAGACCCCCGGCACCTGCGGGAATCGGGAGTCTGGATAAAATCGGCCTGCTTATATTGACATTTGCGGACTTTTCGCCGTATGCGGCGATAGAGGAGGGTGTGGCATGACGACGGCTGCCTTGCAGACCGTGCTGACCGTTCCCGAGCGCTTCCGTGGCCCGGTGGGGGTCGCCAACGGCGGCTGGATAGCGGGCACCATGGCGGAGGCTCTGAACGGAGGCCGATCAGCCGTCGAAGTCACACTCCACGCTCCCACCCCGCTGGAGACCGATCTGCGGCTCGAACACGTGGCCAACTCCGTCTCCCTCTCCCACGGCGACCGGCTCCTGGTCGAGGCGATCCCCGTGGCCGAAGACCTGGAGGGGCCCGGCTTCGTGCCGTTCACCGACGCCGCCCGCGCCGAGGCGGGATTCGTCGGCCTGCGGGCGCACCCGTTCGCCGAGTGCTTCGCCTGCGGCATGCGCGAGCCCGGCGACGGCCTGCGCATCTTCCCCGGGCCCGTGGAAGGCGCCGGCCTGGTGGCGGCCGGATGGCGGGTGCCGTTCAACGTGACGGGCGAGGACGGCGTCCCCGCCTCGATCGTCGGGGCGGTGCTCGACTGCATCACCGGCTGGGCCCACTTCGGCCCGGGCGAGACCGCGCTGCTCGGGCGGCTCGGCGTGCAGATCCACCGGCCGGTCCAGCCCGGCGGCCGCTACTCCGTGGTGGCCCGTCCGACCGGCCGCGACGGGCGCAAGATGTTCGGGCAGAGCGCCATCTACGAGGACGACGGCACCCTGGTGGCCGCCGCCCGCGCCACCTGGATCGCTCCACGCTGACGCCCTCTCCCTGGACGTTCGTCAGGGCCCCTGGGGACGGCGGGCGGCCTGAGGGCGATCGCCGTCACAAGCGGGAGACGCGCCGCTGCGCGGCCTGGTCGCCTTCGCGCAGCCGTACGCCGTGACCGGGCTCGCGGCCCGGTGTGACGACGCCGTTCTCGATGGCGGGCAGCCCGGTGACGAGCTCGCCGTACCAGGTGTGCAGGAAGGCGCGGACGGTCTCCTGGATGAGCCCGTTGGGCTGGCCACACACGAAGTGCACGCAGCCCGCCAGCGTGGCGGGCCCGGTGCAGTCGTGCGGCGCCACCGGCACGCCGTAGGCGTCGGCGAGGGAGGCGACCTTGCGGGCCTCGGTCAAGCCGCCCGTCCACTGGATGTCGAGGGTGAGGACGTCGACGGCGCCCGAGTCCAGCAGCGGCTTGAAGCCGCGCCGGCCGACGCACGTCTCCCCGGCCGCGATCGGCACGGGAGAGGCGAGGCGGGCGTAGGCGTCGGCGGCGTCCGAGCGCAGCGGGTCCTCCACCCAGAACGGCCGGTACGGCTCCAGCGCGGCCAGGATCGTCTCGGCGGCCGGCCGGCTCCACAGGCCGTGCAGCTCGACCATCAGCCTCATGTCCAGGCCGGCCTCCTCCCGGATCGCGGCGATCACCTTGAGCCCCTGGTCCAGGTCGGCCTGGGAGATGCCGGCGCCGCCCGTACGCTCGGCCGCGGCGTCGAACGGCCATACCTTCATGCCGCCGATCCCCTGCTCGAGCAGGTCGCGGGCGAGCCGGGCCGGGTCGGTGAGAAAGGCGTTCAGGTCCTCGTAGCGGCCGCTGGCCAGGCCCCAGTTGCCGGTTTCCTGCCGGGCCGAGGTGGCGATGTACCCCGGGCCCGCGCAGGTGTTGTAAATGGGCATGCCGTCGTGGACGGCGCCACCGAGCAGGTCGACGAGCGGCAGCCCGGCGGCCTGCCCGAGCAGGTCCCAGAGGGCGAGATCGATCGCGCCGTTGCCGCGCGTCTCGGCGCCGGAGCCCTGGTAGCCGGTGTACGGGGTGAGCAGGCGGGCGACCCGTTCCGGCGTGGGACCGGCCAGGCCGAGCAGGACGGGGGCGACGCTCTCGTGCAGGTACGCCTCCACCGTCAGCGCGCCGAGGAACGCCTCGCCGAGCCCGGTCAGTCCGGTGTCGGTGTGCAGGCGGACGAACAGCAGGTTGGGCTGCACGGCAGGCCGGATGGTCTCGAGGGCGACGATCTTCACGAGTTCCCCTTTCGGTGCTAAGACCCGATATGCACAGGTGGCATGGCCGTCAAACATGGCGTATGTGGCTGTCTGTCGGATACGCCCGATTGCGGGTGGCGGTCCGCCGCGGGATGCCGGCGGCCCTCGCCGGCCCGGACGGGCTCCGCCCGACATGTAGCGACGTGCTGCGAAATTTCCGGATAATGGGCCGATATGAGCGTTACCGTCATCCAGCACGAGGCCGGGGCCGGGCTCGGATATCTGGGCGCATGGCTGGGGCTGGACTTCGACGTCGTGCGGCCGTACCTGGGCGATGAGATTCCCGAACGCCCGGGTGACGGGCTGATCGTGCTCGGTGGCGCCGCGGCCGCCTGGGAGGACGAGCGCAGCCCCTGGCAGCCCGCCACCCGTGACCTGCTGCTGCGGGCGGTCGAGGAGGGCACGCCGACGCTGGCGATCTGCCTGGGGGCGCAGCTGCTGACCCTGGCCTGCGGCGGCGCCGTCGAGCGCGGCGCGTACGGGCTCGAAGTGGGCGCCCGCGAGGTGGCCGCCCTGCCCGATGCCGCCTCCGACCGGCTCTTCTCCGGAATCGGCACGGCCGTGGCCGTGCAGTTCCACCAGGACGTCATCACGCGCCCGCCCGACGGCGCGGTGCCGTTGATGACCGGCTCGCCGTACCCTCACCAGGCCTACCGGCTCGGGGACGCCGCCTGGGCGGTGCAGTTCCACCCGGAGGCCACCCCCGGGATCTTCGTGTCCTGGACCGGGGAGACGGCCCTGGAAGGGGCCGAGGAGCTCAACGCCGAGGTCACGTCGGCCGAGAGCGCCCTCGTCGCGACCTGGTGCCCGGTGGCGACGTCGTTCGCGGACGTGATCCGGACCGCCTCCCGCTGACCTGGAGCGCGGCCACCGACCGCATCGAGACGCGACGTCGCGTCGGCCTCTGCGGCCGGCGGCGGGGGAGCTGCCACTATGGAGGGGTGCCCAGGATCGAATCGACCGCCGCCAGGCTCGCCAAGCTCGGTTTCGCCGACGGCGCCAGGGCGGCCAGGCTCGTCGGCCAGGCCGGGGCCGATCTGGACGACCTGCTGGAGTCGCTGGTCGACGTGGCCGACCCCGACCAGGCGCTGGCCTCGCTGGCCCGCCTGGCCGAGCGGGATCCGTCCGTGCCCGGCAGGCTCCGCGCCGACGATGAGCTGAGGGGCAGGCTCGTCGCCGTGCTAGGGGTCAGCGCGGCGTTCGGCGAGCATCTGGTACGCCACCCGGAGCAGGTGGCGCTGCTCGCCCAGCCCCGCCTGGGCGACCCGCGCGAGGAGCTCCTCCGGGCGGTCGGCGCCGATCAGGAGGCGTCGGCGGCCGGCGCGTTGACGGCGCTGCGGGTGGCGTACCGGGGCAGGGTGATGCATCTGGCCGCGCGCGACCTCACCGGCCAGGCCACGCTGGCGGAGGTCATGGCGGAATTGTCCGACCTGGCGGGCGCGGCGCTGGAGGCGGCGCTGGCCATCGCGCGGGCCGAGGTCGACGCCGCCGACGTCCGCCTGGCCGTGATCGGCATGGGCAAGTGCGGCGCTCGCGAGCTCAACTACATCAGCGACGTCGACGTGATCTTCGTGGCCGAGCCACGGGAGGGCGCCGACGAGGCGAAGGCGCTGCGTTCGGCGATCCAGCTGGCTCAGGCCATGATGCGGGCCTGCACCGCGACCACCCCTGAGGGCTCGCTGTGGGAGGTGGACGCCGGGTTGCGGCCGGAGGGCCGGTCGGGGCCGCTGGTGCGCACGCTGGCCAGCCACCTGGCCTACTACCGGCGCTGGGCGAAGACGTGGGAGTTCCAGGCGCTGCTGAAGGCCCGGCCGGTAGCCGGCGACCTGGAGCTGGGCGCGGCCTACGTCGAGGCGGTCAACGAGCTGGTCTGGGCGGCGGCTACCCGCGAGCACTTCGTCGAGGACGTGCAGGCGATGCGCCGCCGGGTGGAGGCGCATGCGCGCGCCGAGGGCGAGCGCCAGCTCAAGCTGGGCCCTGGCGGGTTGCGCGACATCGAGTTCGCGGTGCAGCTGCTGCAGCTCGTGCACGGCAGGCTCGACCCGCTGCTGCGCCGCCGGGGCACGCTGCCCGCCCTGGCCGCGCTCTCCCGCGGCGGCTACGTCGGGCGTGACGACTCGCGCGGCCTGGCGGAGGCGTACGCGTTCCTGCGCCAGGTCGAGCACCTTTTGCAGCTGCACCGGCTGCGGCGTACGCACATCGTGCCGGAGGACGAGGCCGACCTGCGCAGGCTGGGCCGGGCGCTGGGCATGCAGGCCGACCCGGTGGGGGAGTTCACCGCCAGGTGGCGGCGGCACGCGATGGAGGCGCGGCGGCTGCACGAGAAGCTGTTCTACCGCCCGCTGCTGCAGGCCGTGGCCCGGCTGCCGGAGTCGGAGGCGCGCCTGTCGACGTCGGCCGCCGCGGCCAGGCTGGAGGCGCTCGGCTACGACGACCCCACCGGCGCGCTGCGCCACATCGCCGCGCTGACCACGGGGGTGTCCAGGCGGGCCGCGATCCAGCGCACGCTGCTGCCGGTCATGCTCGGCTGGTTCGCCGACACGCCCGACCCGGACGCCGCGCTGCTCGGGTTCCGGCAGGTCAGCGACAAGCTGGGCAGCACGCCGTGGTATCTGCGGCTGCTGCGCGACGAGACGGCGGTGGCGGCCAGGATGGCGCGCGTGCTCGGCACCAGCCGCTACGCGACCGGCCTGCTCATGCACGCGCCCGACGCGGTGGCGATGCTGGGCTCCGACGAGGAGCTGGCCGTGCGCTCGCGGGAGTCGCTGCTCGGCGAGGCGTCCGCCGCGGTGTCGCGGCACACGGGCGACCCGGAGAACGCCGTCGCGGCCGTGCGGGCGCTGCGGCGCAAGGAGCTGTTCCGTACGGCCGTCGCCGACATCTCCGGGCTCATCGACATCGAGACGGTGGGCACGGCGCTGTCGCGGCTGACCGACGTGACCCTCCAGGCCGCGCTCGACGCCGCGCTCGGCAAGGCCGCGCGGCTCACCTCGTTCGCGATCATCGCCATGGGCCGGCTCGGCGGCATGGAGTGCTCCTACGCCAGCGACGCCGACATCATGTTCGTGCACTCGCCGCTGCCGGGGGTGGACGAGCGCGAGGCCACCGACGCCGCCCACGCCGTGGCCAACGAGCTGCGCAGGCTGCTGTCGCTGCCTGCCCCCGACCCGCCGCTGGCCATCGACCCCGACCTGCGGCCGGAGGGGCGGCAGGGCCCGCTGGTGCGCACGCTGGCCTCCTACCGCGCCTACTACGCGCGCTGGTCGTCGCCGTGGGAGGCGCAGGCGCTGCTGCGGGCCAGGTTCTCGGCCGGCGACCCTGGGCTGGGCGCCGCGTTCGTCGCGATGGTCGACGAGCTGCGCCACCCGCAGCACGGCCTGCCCGACGACGCCGTCAGGGAGATCAGGCGGCTCAAGGCCCGCATGGAGGCCGAGCGTCTGCCGCGCGGCGCCGACCCGGCCCTGCACACGAAGCTCGGCCCCGGCGGCCTGTCCGACGTGGAGTGGGTGGCCCAGCTCCTGCAGTTGCGCCACGCGGGCGCGCTGCCGTCCCTGCGCACCACCCGTACGCTGGAGGCGTTGCGCGCGGCAGTGGCGGAAGGGCTGCTCGACCACGCGGACGAGGCGGTGCTCGCCGAGGCGTGGCGTTTCGCCTCCCGCATCCGAGACGCGATCATGCTGGTCAAGGGCAGGCCGGGTGACAGCGTGCCGCGTGACTCGGGGGAGCGCGGGCTGATCGCGCAGGCGCTCGGCTATCCGCCGGACGGCTCGGAGGACTTCCTCGACGACTACCGCCGCGTGACGCGCCGCGCCCGGAAGGTGGTGGAGGGCGTCTTCTACGACTGAGGGGCCGGCGCGACCGTGAGGTGGCAGCCTGACGAGCGGAGCGAGGGCTTGATCGCACGGTGCCGCGGGTGTATCAAAGCGCGATGCTCTCCGTTTACGTGGACCTGGCGCTCGGCCTCGTCGTGTCGTTCCTGCTGCTGTCGCTGCTGGTCAGCGGCCTGAACGAAGCCGTGGTACGGCTGCTGTCCATCCGCAGCAAGTTCCTGTGGGCCTACCTCAGGGACACCTTGGACGGCTCGGACGCCCAGGGCCGGTCCTGGTTACCGGCCGGCGTACGCGACGTCTTCGCGGCGCTGCCGTTCCAGCGCGACCCGCGCCCACGGCACAGTGGCCGGCCCGCCCCCGCGCAGGCGGGAGAGCTGCCCGCCCGTGCGGGCGGGTCCGACGATGCTCTGGTCACCCTGCTCTACCAGCGGGTACGCGAGATCGACCACCCCAAGAGGGGCCGCACCAGCATCGCCGACATCCCGCCGGGGCGGTTCGCGGTGGCCGTGATGGAGCTGGCCACGGGCGCGCCCGGCGGCGTCGAGGGGTTCCTGGCGAGGCTGAAGGAGATCGGCAGCCCGCTGCACGGGCCGCTCAACGGCGTGTGGGAGACGGCGCAGCGCGACCTCGACCGGTTCAGGCAGGGCGTGGAGACCTGGTTCGACGGCGAGATGCAGCGGCTCACCATGCTCTACCGGCGCTACGTCAGGTGGGTCGTCACCGTGTTGTGCGTCGGGGTGACACTGCTGTTCACCGTGGACGGGCTGGAGCACGCCAAGACGCTGCTGCGCGACAACGCCTTCCGCGCCTCGGTGACGGCCGTCGCCGAGGCGGGGCCCGCCGCGTACGACGAGCTCAAGGCGCGGTGCACGGGCGGCGACCCGGTGTCGTGCGTCACGGAGACGCTCAGCCGGCCCGCGCTGGCCAGGATGCTCGGCCAGGCGCCGCTCAGCGTGTCGATCCCGGCGGAGGGCGAGCCGGTGTTCGCCTGGAACGGCGGCGTGTGGTGGGACCGGCTGACCACGCCGAGCCACTGGCCCGGATTCCTGCTGACGTACGTGGCGTTGTTGTTCGGGGCGCCGTTCTGGTGGGACGTCCTCCGCCGGCTCACGGGGATCAGGTCGAGGCGCTGAGAGGCGAGCCCGTGGCGGCCAGCGCGATCACGTCGGCCAGCTCCGCGAGCTCGCCGGGGTCGTCGGTGAGCCGGGCCGTGGCCAGCCGCAGGTGGTGGGCGGGCGCGGGGTCGATGACGTAGCGGCTGCCCGCGGCCGCTGAGATCCCGTGCGCCGCGAGGGTGACCAGCGCCGCCGGCTCCTCGCGTACCGGCACCCACAACACCAGGCCGTCGCGCCCGCCCGTGCGGACGCCGCGGGCGGACAGCTCGGCGGCCAGCCGCGCGCGCCGGCCCGCGTAGGCGTCACGGGCGCGTTCGACGCCGGTCCGCGTCCCGGCGTCGCCGAGCAGGTGGGCCAGCGCGTCCTGCAGGATCCTGCTGGTCCAGCCGGTGCCGAAGCTGCGTAGCACGCGCACCCGCTCCACGGCCTCGGCCGCTCCGCCGACGACCGCGATGCGCAGGTCGGGGCCGTGGGACTTGGAGTACGACCGCACCAGCACCGTACGGTCGGGGAAGCGTGTCCCCATGCTCACCATCGGTGAGACCGACAGCTCGCCGATCCCGTCGTCCTCGACGATGAGGGTCGCCGTGGGCTCCAGCAGGGCGGCCAGCTCGGCGGAGCGCTCCGGGGTGACGGCGTGGCCGCAGGGCGACTGGCCGCGTGGCTGGTAGACGAACGCCACCGGCCTGGCTCGCAGGGCTTTGGCCAGTGCGCCGGGCAGCGGGCCGTCCCCGTCGCAGGCGACCGGGATGATCTGGACGCCGATCGTCTCCAGGATGTCCAGCAGCCGCGCCGCCGTCGGCTCCTCGATCGCGATCCGGTCGCCGGGCAGCGCCGCGGTCTGGCAGAGCAGCTGAACGCCCTCGTAGCCGCCGCCGACCGAGAGCCAGCCCTGCGCGGGGAACGGCCAGTCCGGCTCCACGGCGGCGCGCAGCCGCGGCGTGATCGTCTCACGCGTGTAGTCGTTGAGCCGGTCGGTGTGGGCGGCCGCGGCCAGGGCCGTCTCCAGTGGCGGCAGCAGTGCCGGATCGGGGGAGGCGATCGCCAGGTCGATGGCCAGCCGGTCGCCGAAGTGGCCGATGCGCTCGTACCGGATGGGGCGCGGCACGGCGGGCGGGCCGAGCACCACCGTGCCCCTGCGGCGGTCGGTGCGGATCATCCCGTGCCCGCGCAGCTCGGACCAGGCCTCGGCGACGGTTCCCGAGCTGACCCGCAGCTCCCTGGCCAGGGCGCGCACGGTCGGCAGGCGCGTGTCGGCGGTCACCGTGCCCTGCCTGATCAGGTCGGTCAGGACGGTCGCGATCCCCCGTGCGCTCGGTTCGCCGATGCGCTCCGCCAGCCATGCGGCGTCCACTCAACCCCCCAGGAGTTCCGCAAATCTTTGTTCAGCAACAAAGATCGTCTTGTGTTGGCCTTTCCCCTGAACATATGGTTTTTCGCAATTCGGGGCAACTAATGTCTTTTGGGGGGTTTGTGGTCGAGATTCGGATTCGGCTGGCCGCGCGGGACTGGGACCACCTCGTGCCGGTCGCGACGGGGGCGGTCAGGCCCGAGGGTTTCGCTCTCGACCTCGACTCGCGTGCCGTCACGCCCGATGTGCTGAGCGAGCCGGGCCTGGACGGCGGTGAGACCTCGTTCAGCAGGTACGTGCTCGGCCGCGCCGCCGGCGACGACCGGCTCGTGGGCCTGCCCGTCTTCGTCATGCGCGGCTTCCGGCACCGCTGCGTCCTCGTCCGCCGCGACAGCGAGCTGACCTCGCTGGAGGGGCTCAAGGGCGCCCGCGTCGGGCTCACCGGCTGGCCCGACTCGGGCAACACCTGGACGCGGGCCCTGCTCAGAGCCGCGGGCGTGGATCTCGGCGGCATCGACTGGACGGTCGGCCCGCTGGCCGCCGGCGAGACCGGCAAGGGCAGGACCGGTCCGGTCCCGCTGCCCGGCAACGTCTCGCTGACGGACGAAGGGCTCGCCGAAGGGCTCGCGGCCGGCCGTTTCGACGCGATCATGACGCCGTTCATGCCTCCGGAGCTCTTCACCCCCGAGAGCCGCCTGCGCCACCTGCTGCCCGACCACCGCGCCGCCGAGCACGCCTACTACGAGCGGACCGGTTTCGTGCCCGGCATCCACCTGGTGACGCTCAAGCGCGAGAGCGTCGAGCGCCACCCGTGGTTGCCGCAGGCCGTCCAGGACGTGTTCGAGCGCTCCAAGCGGCACTGGCTGGCCCGGCGGCGGCTGCTCGCCGACACCACGCCGTGGTCGTTGTCCGACCTGACCGAGACGGCGCTGACCTTCGGCCACGACTGGATGCCGTACGGGGCCGCCCCGAACGCGGCCATGGTCGCCGCCTTCTGCGCCGAGCTGCACGCCCAGGGCATCTCATCCCGTCGCATCGGAGCCGAGGAGGTCTTCGCCGCATGAGAATCGCCGTCGGACAGTTCGCCTCCGCGCAGGACTGGACCCAGAACCTCACGACCTGCCAGGCCCTGATCGACCAGGCCGTGGCGGGCGACGCCGGCCTGCTGGTGTTGCCCGAGGGATCGCTCGCGCTCTTCGTCGACGAGCCCGGCCGCATCAGGGAGGCCGCGCAGCCGCTGGACGGGCCGTTCGTCAGCGGGCTGGTCGAGCGCACGCACGGCTCCGCCACCACCGTGATCGCCGGCGTGCACATCCCCGCCGGCGACGGCCGCGTGTCCAACGTCCTGGTCGCCGCCAGGGACGGCGAGCTCGTCGCCACCTACACCAAGCTCCACCTGTACGACGCCTTCGGCCGGCGAGAGTCCGACAACGTCGTCCCCGGCACGAACGCCCCCGTCGTGATCGACTGCGCGGGATGGAAGGTCGGCATGATGACCTGCTACGACGTGCGCTTCCCCGAGATGGCCAGGCTGCTGGCCGACCAGGGCGCCCAGATCATCGCGCTGCCCACCGCGTGGGTGCGCGGTCCGGCCAAGGAATGGCACTGGGAGGTCATGGTCACCGCACGCGCCCTGGAGAACACCTGCTACGTGGCCGCCTCCGGCGAGTGCGGCCGGCGCAACATCGGCGCCAGCATGGTCGTCGACCCGCTCGGAATCACCCGGGCCCGCCTCGGCGACGCGCCGGGAATGCTCTGGGCCGACGCCTCGGCCGGCGAGCTGGCCGACGCCCGGCTCGCCCTGCCCGTCCTCGAGAACCGGCGCTTCGCCGTCGACCCACGATTGGAGCGACATGTCTAGGTACACGACGCCCAGCCGCGTGACGGCCGCCCTGCTCGGCGCGGCCCTCCTGCTGGCCGGATGCGGCGCCAACCCCGAGGAGGCGGAGGGCGTCCTGAACTCCCAGCCGCCCCAGGGCACGACCGCCGCCCAGGCCAAGGACCAGGCGTTGTACGACCGGCTGCCCGGCAAGGCCAAGAAGGCGGGCAAGCTCGTCTCGGTGAACAACGGCTCCTTCCCTCCGTACGAGATCGCCGGGGCCGACGGCAGGTCGCTGACCGGCGCCGCCGCCGACATGTCCGAGGCACTCGGCCAGCTGCTCGGCGTCAAGATCGAGCACGTCACCGTGGACGGCCTGCCCAGCTCGCTCACCGGCATCGCCTCCGGGCGCTACGACTTCGCCATCGGGCCCGTCGGCGACTTCCGTGACCGGCAGAAGTCCAACGACTTCGTCGACTGGGTCAAGGAGTTCGTGGTCTTCGCCGTGCCGAAGGGCAATCCGAAGAAGATCGGCTCTCTGGCGGACACGTGCGGGCTGAAGATCTCCGTCATGGCCGGCGGCTCCGCCGAGAGCGTGATCAAGGGCCAGTCACAGACGTGCGTCAAGGAGGGCAAGCCGAAGATCGACGTCCAGTCGTACAAGGACCAGCCCACCTCCGTGCTGGCGGTCAGCTCCGGGCGGGCCGACGGGTTCTTCTCCTCCCAGGCGCCGCTCACCTACTTCGTGGAGCAGGCCGGCGGCAAGCTAGAACTCGCCGGCGAGGGGCAGCGTAACGGCTTCGACGACCTGTACCAGGGCGCCGTCGTGGCCAAGGACTCGCCGCTGCGCGACGTGCTCAAGGACGGCATCCAGAAACTGATGGACAACGGCACCTACGACAAGATCATGGATAGGTGGGGGACGTCCGACAACAAGCTCGACCAGGCCGGCGTGAACCTGGCGAAGTCATGAGCCTGCCCGACGTCGACGTCGACGTCGCGGGCGCCGCCCGCACCCGCCACCCGCTGCGCTGGGTCGCCTCGATCGTCCTGCTCGTGCTCGCCGCCCAGCTCGTGAGCCTGCTGGTCACCAACCCCAACTTCCAGTGGGACGTGGTCGCCCGGTACGTCAACGCGCAGATCATCGGCCAGGGCATCTTCACCACGCTGCTGCTCACCGTGATCGCCATGGCCGTGGGCGTCGTCCTCGGGGTGCTCCTGGCCATCGGCCGGCTGTCGGAGAACCCGGTCGCGCGGGTCGCCTGCGGCCTGTACGTGTGGTTCTTCCGCGGCACTCCGGTGCTGGTGCAGCTCGTGCTCTGGTACAACCTGTCGTACCTGCTGCCGGAGATCTCGTTCGGCGTCCCGTTCGGGCCCGAGTTCGTCAGCGCCGACACCAACGTGCTCATCACGCCGCTGCTCGCCGCGATCCTCGGCCTCGGCCTGAACGAGGGCGCCTACATGGCGGAGATCATCCGCGGCGGTCTCATGTCGGTCGACCACGGCCAGACCGAGGCGGCGTCCGCGCTCGGCATGAGCGGCGCCAGGACCTTCCGCAGGATCGTGCTCCCCCAGGCGATGCGCTTCATCATCCCGCCGACCGGCAGCCAGGTCATCAGCATGCTGAAGGCCACGTCGCTGGTCAGCGTCATCGCGCTGGCCGACCTGCTCTACACCGTGCAGTCCATCTACAACCGTACGTTCCAGACCATCCCGCTGCTGATCGTCGCCTGCGTCTGGTATCTGATGATCACCTCGATCCTGTACGTCGGCCAGTCGTTCATCGAGCGCCACTACGCGCGCGGCGCCACCAGGAACGCCCCGCAGAGTTTCTGGTCGTTCCTGACCTTCCGCCGCCGCCCGACCCCGGAGGTGCCCTCGTGACCGTCCCCATGGTCCGCGCCCGCGGCGTGCGCAAACACTTCGGCCACCTGGAGGTGCTCAAGGGCATCGACCTGGAGGTGCGGCAGGGGGAGGTCGTGGTCGTCCTGGGACCGTCCGGGTCGGGCAAGTCGACGTTCCTGCGCTGCGTCAACCATCTGGAGACCATCGACGGAGGATCCATCCACGTCGACGGGGAGCTGATCGGGTTCGAGGCGTCCGGAGGCCGGGTACGGCACCTGCGCAAACGGGAGATCACTCGCCAGCGCAGGGAGATCGGCATGGTCTTCCAGCAGTTCAACCTCTTCCCGCACTTCACCGTGGTGCAGAACGTCATCGAGGCCCCCGTCGGCGTCCGCGGCGAACCTCGCGACCAGGCCAGGGAGCGCGCGCACGCGCTGCTGCGCCGGGTCGGGCTGGAGGACAAGGCGGCCGCCTATCCCCGCCAGCTGTCCGGCGGGCAGCAGCAGCGCGTCGCCATCGCCCGCGCGCTGGCGATGCGGCCCAAGCTGATGTTGTTCGACGAGCCGACCAGCGCCCTCGACCCCGAGCTCGTCGGCGAGGTGCTCGCGGTGATGAAGGGCCTGGCGGAGGACGGCCTGACCATGATCGTGGTGACCCACGAGATCGGGTTCGCGCGGGAGGTGGCCGACCGGGTGGTGTTCATGGACGACGGCGTCGTGGTCGAGTCGGGCACTCCCGCGGACGTGCTGGACCGCCCGGCCAGCCCGCGCACGAAGGCGTTCCTGAGCCGGGTACTCTGATCCGGGTGGAGACCGAGCGGCTGATCATGCGCAGGTGGCGCGACACGGACCGGGCGCCCTTCGCGGCCATGAACGCCGACCCCGAGGTGATGGAGCACTTCCCCGCGACGCTCACCCGGGAGCAGAGCGACACCATGGTCGACCGGATCGAGCAGGGCTTCGACCGGCACGGCTACGGGCTGTGGGCGCTGGAGGTGCGCGAGAGCGGGCTCTTCATCGGCTTCGCCGGGCTGGTCCTGCAGACGTTCGACGCTCCCTTCCTGCCCGCCATGGAGATCGGCTGGCGGCTGGCCCGCCCGGCATGGGGGCACGGCTACGCCACCGAGGCGGCCAGGCGGGCCGCCTCGTATGCGTTCGCCGAGGCAGGGCTCGACGCCGTCATCTCCATGACGGCCGTGCGCAACGTGCGTTCGCGTGCCGTGATGGAGCGCCTCGGCATGACCCGCGACCCGGCCGAGGACTTCGACCACCCGAAGGTCCCCGAGAACAGCCCGCTGCGCCGCCACGTCCTCTACCGGCTCAGGCGCGGCACCCGGTCCTGGTGAGTGGCGCTGACGAGCGTCCTGGTGAGCGGCGGGACGGCTTCGGCCGCGCGCGTCCGTCCGGCGCCTCCGCGTCGCGCCTCCAGGGTTCCCGTACCGGGATGCGGGTATCGTGATCGGCCCGTTCTCCCTGGCCGCGACGACGAGGTGACCGTGCACTTCCAGCATTCGACCGACATCTGGCGCGACTTTCCCGGGCTGGTCCCGGGGGTGATGTCCGTGGCCGGCGTCACCAAGGACGTCCGCGTGGACGACCGGCTCGCACACTACGGCGAGATCGCCGCCAAGCGCCTGGCCACTGCCTCCGAGGGCGAGTTGCCGGAGATCCAGGCGTGGCGCCGGGCGTTCTCGGCGATGGGTCTGAAGCCGACGCAGTACCGCTGCGCGTCGGAGTCGCTGCTGCGCCGCTTCAGGAAGGAGGGTGCGCTGCCGCGGCTGCACCCGCTGATCGACCTGTGCAACGCGGTGTCCCTCGCGTACGCGGTCCCGGTGGCCGTCTTCGACGTCTCCCGGATCTCCTCCTATGTCGAGGTCCGGTACGCGGCGGGGGATGAGACGTACGTGACCTTCTCCGGCCAGACGGAGCGTCCGCCGGCCGGTGAGGTCGTCTTCGCCGACGCCGACGCGATGGCGCATGCCCGCCGCTG
The DNA here is from genome assembly GCF_004349015.1 of Nonomuraea diastatica. Lineage (NCBI taxonomy): Bacteria > Bacillati > Actinomycetota > Actinomycetes > Streptosporangiales > Streptosporangiaceae > Nonomuraea > Nonomuraea diastatica. The sequence goes on along the minus strand of NZ_SMKP01000080.1, from coordinate 13,933 downwards.
GACCAACCGCCAGAGCGGCCGGTCGGCCGTGCGCGACACCACGACCGACGTCCTGATCGTCGCGGAGGCCCTGCATGACACGGCCCGCGCGGACATCGAGGCGCTCACCGCCGGACTGGCCGGTGAGATGCGTGCCCTCTGGCGGGCGACTCCGGCGCCCGTCCTCCTGACCGCCTCGTCGCCACGCTTCACGTTCTGAGATCCCCGCACGGGACACCTCCGACGCGAAAACCCTAGGAATATGCCTCGAAACCAGTAAATGGTGCTCAGATCATTATTGGACGTTTGGGTTTTGACGGGACGTTTGGGTTTATAGAGGTAGCTGAGAATATGTGCATGGGTACGTCTGCTTCCGTCTGAGCACCCGAGGTGGGTGCCTGGTTTCGGCTGATCTATCCATGAATGGAAACGAGCGCGTGAATACTAGAAGTCGGCAATCGCGGACGCCGCGCCATGGGCGGTTCGCGGTACTAGCTCTGGCCGGCGCTGTCGCCGGTGTCATGTTCCTTCCACTGGGCCAGGGGATGGCCAGCGCGAGCGCGGGCTACATCGCCGTCGAGGCGGGGGGCCCGCCGTCCGCTCCGGTCCGGCACGTCTCGAAGCCGAGGCATGTCCCGAGGGAGAAGCCGATCCTGCGCAACCCGCACTGGCACCCGCCGAAGATCGACATCATCGTCCACAACCTCAACCGCAACAAGAACAAGCACCGGCGCCACCACCACCCGGAGGACGTCAAGGTCAAGGTCGTCAAGAAGGAGAACATCAAGAAGGAGGATGTCAAGAAGGAGGACATCAAGCACGACGACTTCGACCACCGTGACTTCGACCACCGTGACTTCGACCACCGTGACTTCGACCACCGTGACTTCGACCACCGCGACCTCGAGCGGGACGGCATCGACAACGGCGACGACGAGTGGTGGCCGACAGATGGTGATCTCAACGGGTGGTGACCGCGAGGGCGGTTGACACCCCGGCCGGATCCCGCTCGTTGCTGGTACAGTCGCCGATCGAACCGGGACGCCTCGTAGGAGCTGAGTGATGAGTGCCGGCATTCGATTCGACCAGAAGTCGCTGGAAGCGGCGGGGCAACACCTCCAGGACGTTTCAACCGAGTTCCAGCAGCGCACCCAGGCCCTGTTCGTGGCCGTGCGCGGCACCGGTGAGACGGCGTGGGGAGGCAGCACCGCGGGGATGGCCATGGACGGGCTGACCGATCTGCTTGAGCAGGCCTGCGCACACCTGCACGGCAACCTCCGGCTGACCGGTGAGGGCATCACGGCGATGGCCCGTGACTTCCGAGGCAGCGAGCACGCCGCACAGGAGGTCGTCGACGCGGCCGGGCCCGGTTCCACGGGCACGGCCGGGCCGGCGCCCGGCTCCACGGGGACGGCTGGGCCGGAGCCTGGTTCCACGGGGACGGCTGGGCCGGAGCCTGGTTCCACGAGCTGAGGCCCGCGTCGAGGGCGGCCACGAAACGCCTTCACCGGACTCCGGATGGTGCTGCTGCGCGGTCCGGCGTGCCGAAGGAGACGATCCACCGGAAGAGCCCGGACGGCCCGGGAGCTCTCCCACGTACAGGAACGGCCCGGCATCGCGATGCGATGCCGGGCCGTTTCTGTTCCGGTCCTGCTCCGCCAGAGGAGGAGAAAGGCCGGAGAACAACGCGCAAGGACGGGAACGTTTTTCCAGCTCAGCGCCCGTTCCAAGGAAGAGCGCCGGAGCCGGGAAACCGCGCCGTCACACGTCGTAGTAGAGCTCGAACTCGTGCGGGTGCGGGCGCAGCCGGATCGGGTCGACCTCGTTCTCGCGTTTGTACGCCACCCACGTCTCGATCAGGTCGGGCGTGAACACGCCGCCCTCGAGAAGGTAGTCGTGGTCGTCCTCCAGCGCGTTGAGCACGTCGGTGAGTGAGCCGGGCACCTGCGGCACCTGGCGGGCCTCCTCCGGCGGGAGCTCGTAGAGGTCCTTGTCGACCGGCTCCGGCGGCTCGATCTTGTTGCGGATGCCGTCGACGCCGGCCATCAGCATCGCCGAGAACGCGAAGTAGGGGTTGCACGACGGGTCGGGCACCCGGAACTCGATGCGCTTGGCCTTCGGGTTGGAGCCCGTGATCGGGATCCGGACGCAGGCCGAGCGGTTGCGCTGGGAGTAAACCAGGTTGACCGGGGCCTCGTAGCCGGGCACCAGGCGGTGGTAGGAGTTGACCGTCGGGTTGGTGAAGGCCAGCAGCGACGGCGCATGCTTGAGCAGGCCGCCGATGTAGTAGCGGGCGGTGTCGGACAGGCCCGCGTAGCCGACCTCGTCGTAGAAGAGCGGCGAGCCGTCCTTCCACAGCGACTGGTGGCAGTGCATGCCGGAGCCGTTGTCACCGAAGATCGGCTTGGGCATGAACGTGACCGTGTGGCCGTATTCGAGCGCCGTGCTCTTGATGATGTACTTGTACAGCATCAGGTTGTCGGCGGTCTTGAGCAGCGTGCCGAACTTGAAGTCGATCTCCGCCTGACCGGCCGTGCCGACCTCGTGGTGCTGCATCTCGACGTCGATGCCGCATTCGATGAGGTTGCGCACCATCTCGGAGCGCAGGTCGGTGAAGTGGTCCATCGGCGGCACCGGGAAATAGCCGCCCTTGTAACGCGGCTTGTAACCGAGGTTGCCGCCCTCGGTCGCCTTGCCGGTGTTCCAGGCGCCCTCGATGGAGTCGATGTAGTAGTAGCCAGCGTTCTGCCGCGTCTCGAAGCGTACGTCGTCGAAGATGTAGAACTCGGCCTCGGGGCCGAAATAGACCGTGTCGGCGATGCCCGTGCCCTTGAGATATTCCTCGGCCTTGCGCGCGACGTTGCGCGGGTCACGGCTGTAGGCCTCGCCGGTCAGCGGGTCGTGCACGAAAAAGTTGATATTGAGCGTCTTGTGCTGCCGGAACGGGTCGACCACGGCGCTGGCCGGGTCGGGCAGCAGCAGCATGTCGGACTCGTGGATCGCCTGGAATCCACGGATCGACGATCCGTCGAACATGAGCCCGTCGGTGAAGACGCTCGCACTGAAGTTCTCTACCGGGAAGGTGAAGTGGTGAGTCGTCCCCGGCAGGTCGGTGAACCTGACATCGACGAACTGCACCCCTTCGTCACTGATGAACTTCAGGACGTCGTCGGCGGAGTTGAACACTCTCGAACCTCCCTGGGGACTGGCCATCATGCCGACGCTAGAGCTTGGCCGTTTCCGTCCGGTGTCTCGATTGTTTCGCACGTGTTACGCGGAGTCACGTGGGCTGCGACGCCCCACATTCCCCGTCGTCGACCGAGACGTCCTCCAGCGCGTACGGGGTCCGAGGGCGCGCCGGAGGCCTTGACGGCGGGGGAAGCCGACGTCGTGCGGGTGGATGCAGCCGTCGTCCACGTCGCAGCGGGCCGGCGTCGCACTCGCGCCCAGCCGCCCCAGACGACCCGCCGGCCCGACTCGCGGCAGAGCCGCGCGCTGCCGGCGGCGTGGGTGACGAGCCTGGTACGTGCCCAGCGCGGCCCCGCCGCGCATCTTGATCACGTCGGTGGACGACTCGCCCGTCTCGGCGGGTGAAGCTGGTGACGAGGCCCCGGGTGGGCTGCCGCGTTTCAGGTCCTTGTCCGTGAACCAGTCGCGTTGCTCCGGCTTCAGCAGCTTGACGAAGGCGGCGGGCTCGTCGCCGAGCACGGTCTTCCTGCCGAGATGGGCGGCGGCCGGCAGCGTGCGCGTCCACTGCACGCCCTTGTCGACGCCGTTCTCCGAGAGCCCGCCCAGCCCCTTGGCTCGGGCGGCCACGCACACGGCGGTGGCCGGCGCTTGCGCTGTTCGCCGGGTTCGATCTGCGAGCTCGGAAGCGCGCGTCAAGGTCGTCCTTGTGTGGCATGGCGGGCCGTGACGCGGCCGGGTCACGAAGCGGACCGCCTCATCGGGCGGCTACCGTTGACTCCATGAGCGGCAAGGAACCTCGGTGGACGCAGACGTGGCTGGGCGGGCTCCGTTCCGCCGGGGTCGATCTCGGATATCCGGGGGAGCGCCTCGGGCTGCCCGAGGAGGGCAGCGGGTCGATCGCCGGCTGGGGCCGCAGGATCGCCGCGCTCGTCATCGACTGGATGATCTGCACGTGGGTCGTCGTGCAGTTGCTGTTCCGGATGAACCCGGCGGAGTCGCCGTGGGCGCCGGCGCTCGCCTTCGCCGTGCAATATCTGATCCTGGTCGGGCTCATGGGGCAGACGTTCGGGCACCGCCTGGCGGGCATCAGGGTCGCCGCGATGGACGGAGGCAATCCACGGCTGATGCCCGTGCTGGTGCGCACCGTGCTGCTCGCCCTGGCCCTTCCCGCCCTGATCTGGGACCGCGACCACCGAGGGGTGCACGACCGCGTGTCCAACACGATGGTTGTCCGCATGTGAGCGAGGAAAAACCATACCGGGTTCGAAAATGAACCCGGTATGGTTACGCTGTCCGCATGATGATGGCGGGGCTCAGGGAGCGGAAGAAGGACCAGACGCGCCGGCGCATCTCCCAGGTGGCGCTGCGGCTGTTCGACGAGCGCGGTTACGACCAGGTGACCGTCAACGAGATCGCCGAGGCGGCCGGCGTCGCCAAGGTGACGGTGTTCAGCTATTTCCCCACCAAGGAATGCCTGGTCACCGACGGAGTGCAGGACGACATGGCCGCCATCGTGACCGGCCGTCCCGAGGGGTGCTCGCCGATCGGGGCCCTGCGCGCGCACTACCGGGCGACGGCCGCGCCGGTCACGACAGACATGGACGTCGAGACGCTGATCACCAGGATCCGCGTGATCTCGTCCAGCCCCGCCCTGCTGGCCGCTGTCTACGGAGCCCAGATGAGCCGGCGCCACGAACTGGCCGCGGCCCTCGCCGGCGGCCGGGAGCCGGACCTGACGGCGCACCTGATGGCCGCGCAGATCACCGCCGCCATCACCACCCTCCAGGAGGCCTTCTTCCAGCGGCTCGCCGTGGGCGCGCCGCTGGAAGAGGCGGCCGGGCGGCTGGCAGGAGACGTCGAGCTGGCCTTCGACCTCCTGGAGCACGGGCTGACGCACACGGAAGAGGAGCAGCATGAAAAGGGGCATCAACTATGACACCGGGTTCCTCCCGGGCGACGACCTGAGCCGCAGGTCCTTCGACCTCGAAGACGTCGAGCGCGACATGCGCACCATCGCCCGCGACCTGCACTGCGACTCGGTCCGCATCTCCGGCGGCGACCCCGGGCGCGTCACCGCCGCCGCCGAACGCGTGGTGGCGGCCGGCCTGGAGGTCTGGTTCGCCCCCTTCCCCGTGGACCTGACGGAGGACGAGATGTCGGCGCTCTTCGCCGAGTCGGCCGAGCGGGCCGAGGCCCTGCGCCGCGCCGGCGGCGACGTGGTGCTGGTCACCGGCTGCGAGATCACCGCCTTCGGCCACGGCTTCATAAAAGCACCTGCCCCTACCAGGGGGCGGGCGAGCGCGGTGGCTCGGCGTGGGAGGTGCCGGAAGGCGCGGTGCGCGACGAGGGGGAGCAGGTCCGCTATTTCACGGAACTGATGGACATCTTCGAGCGGGAGGGCGTCGACACCGCCCTGTGGTTCACCTACGCCGCCTACAACAGGACCGGCGAGGCCGACCTCGGCTCCTACGGCGTGGTCAGGATGCTCGACGAGAGGAGGTGGGAGCCCAAGGAGGTCTTCCACGCCATGGCCGCTAGGTACGCGAGCAGCTGAAGATGGCCGTGCCCGGGAGATGACGGCCACGCAGCGGGCTCCAGCCACCCCACACCCGCTCGTGCCCCTCGGGCCATTCGGGCTCCAGCAGCCCGATGACGGTCAACCCCGACGTCACCAGCAGGTTCACCCAGTCGCCCATCGTGCGGTGGTGCTCGACGTACGTCACGGTGCCGTGCTCGTCGCGCTCCACGTAGGGGGATCGGTCGAAGTAGGGCCGGTCGGACGTCAGGCCGCGGGGCCCCGGATCGTCGGGGAACGCCCACCTGATGGGATGGCTCACCGAGAACACGAACCGGCTGCCCGGCCTGAGCACCCTGCGCACCTCGCGGAACACGGCGAGGGGGTCGGCCACGAACGGCAGTGCTCCGTACGCCGAGCAGGCCACATCGAAGGCGGCCCCGGCGAACGGCAGCGACTCGGCGTCGGCCTGCAGCACGGGAACGCGCAGGCCGGTTCCGAGGTCGATGCGCCTCGCGTGGAGCAGCTGGCGGTGGGAGATGTCGAACGCGGCGACCTCGGCCCCCTGCGACACCAGCCACCTGGCGCACTGCGCCGCCCCACAGCCGATCTCGAGCACGCGCCGGCCGCGCACCTCCCCGAGGAGGTGCGCGTCGGCCTCGTCCACGCCTTCGGGACACCAGACGAACCCGCTGTCACGCAGGAAGCCGCCGTGCTCGACCTGGTAGTCGTCGGCGTTGCCGTCCCACCAGCCGCGATTGGCCCGCGACGAGACCGACGGCACTAGCGCATCTTGGGGCCGCGCGGCATGCGGGCGCCCTTGGGCATCGGCCCCTTGGGCATCGGCATGTTCTTCGGCAGCGAGCGCAGGCGGTCTTTGACCTCGTTGACCGCCGGCTTCTTCAGGTTGCGCGGCAGCTTCATGATGTGGCGCTGCAGCTTGCTGATCGGCACCTGCCCTTCGCCGTCACCGCACTGGATGTCGTAGATCTCGACGCCCAGCACCACCCGCGCGACCCGCTTCTTCTCGGCCGCCAGCATCTTCGCCACCCGGTTGCCCGGCCCCTCGGACACCAGCACGACGCCCGGATAACCGACCACGAGATGGATCAGGTCCTGGTCACGGGTGACCGCGATGGCCGGGGTGACCTGCCAGTTGCCCCGCATGCCCTGCAGCACCGCCGCCGCGGCGCCCGTCTGGCCGTGCAGGATCGAGTATTGGGCCTTCTGCGCCAGCTGCCCGAACACCACCAGGCCGACGGTGAACGCGGCCAGCACACCGATGAACACCGAATACCACAAGTAGTCCGTGACCAGGCCGATCACGACGACCACGGCCAGCGTGCCCACCGCCGAGAGGAAGACGATCGGCATCCCCTTGGGATTGGCCTGCTTGATGATCTTCGCGATCATGCGGAGCTGCTTGATGCGCCCCGGCTTCTCTGGGTCCTCGGACTTTGCCATGCTCAGAAGGATACAAACCAACTGGTGCCGGATGGAAAACGCGGCCCGGCCGTTTTGCTTCCAGGCCGGATCGTGACCTTCGCCTACCGCACGCTCGCCGCTCGTCCTCACGCGGCGACGAAGAACTCCAGCAGCTCGGGCACCAGCGCCTCCGGCGCCACGTTGTGCGCCTGGCCCTCCAGCACGCGGTGCACCGCCCCGGGCACCGCCGCCGCCACCGCCTGCCCCGCCCGAGCCATCCACGCAGGGCCGGCCTCGCCGGTGAGCACGAGCGTCGGCTGCGCGAGCGCCGCCAGCCGGCCGGCGGGCAGCCGGTTACCCGGCCCCATCACAGCCGCCTCGTGAACGAGGGTGTGCGCGACCGCCTCCATCGCCGCCCAGGACGGCAGCGCACGCATCGCGGCGACGGCCTCGGGCGGCGCCTCGGCCGCCTCCACCATGAACCGCTCCACCGCCTCGCCCCGCCTGCCCGCCCGCACCAGAGCGTCGAGCTGGGCCGCGAAGTCGTCCGGCAACGGGGGCGCGCTGTCGTCCACGTGGTACAGCGGCTCCCACAGGGCCAGCTTCGAGATCTCCGGGCTCACGGCCGCCGCCTCGATCGCCAGCGCGGCCCCCGACGAGCCGCCGAACACCATGGCCGTGCCGCCCGCCGCGTCGATGACGGCGGCCAGATCCTCTACCTCCCGCTCGACGGCGTACGGCCCGGTGTCGCCGCTGTCGCCGCGGCCCCTGCGGTCGTAGTCCACGACCGTGAACCGCGGGGCCAGGGCGGCCGCCACGCTCGCCAGCGTGGCGTGCCCCCTGTCGGTGAAGGCTCCGTTGACCAGGACGAGGGCCGGTCCCGAGCCGTACCGGTCGAAGACGATGGCGGTGCCGTCCGCCGAGGTCGCCTTGCCACTCAGCCGGCGGGCTGGATCAGGCACAGCGCCTCCCAGTGGTGGCCGTCGAGGTCGGCGAAGCCGCGCTGGTAGCGGAAACCGTCGTCGGGCTGCACGCCCGCGGGCGTGGCGCCGAGCGCCAGCGCCTTGTCCACCAGCTCGTCCACCTGCGTCGGGCTCTCCACGCCGAGCACCAGGATCGACTCGGTGGTCTTGGCGGCGTCGCCGATGTCCTTGGTGATGTACTGGGCGAACCCCGGCTCGGTGAGCAGCATGACCTGCGTCTCCTCACTGATGATCACCGACGCCATGTCGGGGGACGCGCCGAACAGCTGGAAGCCGAGGCCGGTGAAGAACTTCTTTGACCGCTCCAGGTCCTTGACCGGGAGATTCACGAACAGCTGCATGTCCGAGACCTTTCGCCGCTGGGGAGGAACACCCATGAGTCTGCCGACCCGCGGCTCCCGGGTCTTGGATCTGGACGCCAGGCACCTTGACGTTCAGCGCACTGTGCTCAGAAGCGCGTCGGCACGCATGGTGCTCAGAGCGCGACGGCGCGGCGGTACTCCGCGGGCGGCATCCCGTACGCGCGCCGGAACAACCTGCTGAAATGCGCCGAGTCAGGCAACCCCCACCTGGCTCCGACGCTGCTCACGGACAGGTCGCGCATCGAGGCGTCGGCCAGGTCGGCGCGGCAGCGCTCCAGGCGGCGCTGGCAGCAGCGGGGCGGCGAGCGCGGCGGCGCCCGTCTCCGCCGTGATGGGCAGCGCCGTCAGCTCGGACATGGCGCCGGGAGGCAGGGCGAGCAGGTCGTGCGGCAGGCTGAACACCGCGAGCTGCACCGCCCCGTCGTAGGCCAGCTCGTACGGGCGGGTGAAGTCGTAGATGGCGAACTCGTCGCGGCGGAGCTGGGTGGCCCGGCCGTCCTGGGAGATCCGGGGGCTGCCTGACACGGCCAGCACGACCCGGTAGACGTCGGGGTTGTCGCGGCGGATCAGGCCGGGGGTGCGGTGAACGCTGTGCGGCGTGGAGGTGCGGACCCTGCCGACGCCCACGGAGCCGAGCTGGCCGAGCTCCATCTCGCCCCGCAGCGGGGCGTCGGGGTCGATGCGCAGGTCGAGCGGGCCGAGCGTGTCACACACGAGGGCCCGCCAGGCGTCGTGGCGATTTCTGGCGGGTAAGTCGCTGGTGCGGATCAGAACGGCCATGCCCGTCATCCTCCCGTCGGCGGCCCTGGCCATGCTAACGCCGGCGGACATGACAGCGCTGTTACGACTGCGCTGTCACGACAGGCTGAAACGACGGGGCTGAAACGACAGGGCCCCGGGCGGTGCGCGCCCAGGGCCCTGTCAGCCGCTCAAGCGGTCTGGCGCGCCTCGACGGCCTGCTTGTAGAGCCTGCCCGCCCGGTAGGACGAGCGGACCAGCGGCCCGGACAGCACTCCGGCGAACCCGATGGCCTCGGCCTCGGCCTGCAGCTCGACGAACTCCTCCGGCTTCACCCACCGCTCCACCGGGTGGTGGCGCGGCGTCGGCCGGAGGTATTGGGTGATCGTCAGCAGGTCGGTGCCGGCGGCGTGGAGGTCGCGCATGGCCCCGGTGATCTCCTCGCGCGTCTCGCCCATGCCCAGGATCAGGTTGGACTTGGTGACCAGCCCGGCCTCGCGGGCCGTCGTGATCACCTGGAGCGAACGGTCGTAACGAAAGGCCGGGCGGATGCGCTTGAAGATCCGCGGCACCGTCTCGACGTTGTGCGCGAACACCTCGGGCCGGCTGGAGAAGACCTCCTCCAGCTGGTCGCGGTTGCCGTTGAAGTCGGGCACCAGCAACTCGACGCCGCAGCCGGGCAGCAGCGCGTGGATCTGGCGCGCGGTCTCGGCGTAGAGCCAGGCGCCGCCGTCGGGCAGGTCGTCGCGGGCCACTCCGGTCACGGTCGCGTAGCGCAGGCCCATCTGCTGGACGGACTGGGCCACCCTGCGGGGCTCGTCGCGGTCGTATTCCTTGGGTTTGCCCGTGTCGATCTGGCAGAAGTCGCAGCGGCGCGTGCACTGGTCGCCGCCGATGAGGAAAGTGGCCTCGCGGTCTTCCCAGCACTCGTAGATATTGGGACAGCCCGCCTCTTCACAGACCGTGTGCAGACCCTCCCTGCGCACCAGCGACTTGAGCTCGGTGTATTCGGGGCCCGTCTTCAGCTTGGTCTTGATCCACGGGGGCTTGCGCTCGATAGGGGTTTCGGCGTTGCGCACCTCCAGGCGGAGGAGCTTTCGGCCTTCAGGAGCAACGGTCACGTCCTCAGCTTACGTCTCCCCCGAACCGCGCCGTCCGAGGGGGCGTACGCGCTCACGTGACGGTCGGGTGCCGGCACGGTCACCGGCGGAGGAGGTCCTCCTCGTGCAGGTCGTACGGCTCCATGCCGAGCGCTTCGGCCAGCCGCTTCTCTGCGATCGGCATGACCTCCTCGACCACGATGCGGCGGCCCGTCTCCGCCGACAACGAGGAGACGCCCACGCCGGGGATGCCGCACGGCGTGATGCGGTTGAACCAGCGCGGGTCGTTGGCACAGTTGAGGGAGAAGCCGTGCATGGTGACGCCGCGCGTGACGCGCAACCCGACCGCGCCGAGCTGGCGATCGGGCAGGCCGAGGCTGGGTTCGCCGGCCGCCCAGACGCCGCCGCGCCCCCGCACGCGCCTGGCCGTGACGCCGAAGTCGGCGCAGGTCTGGATCATCACGTCTTCCAGGCGGCAGGCGTAGGCGACCACGTCGGTGATCGCGACGACGGGGTAGGCGACGAGCTGCCCGGGGCCGTGCCAGGTGAGCCGGCCGCCCCGGTCGACGTCGATGACAGGGGTGCCGTCGGCGGGCCGCTCGTGCGGGGCGGTGCGCTTGCCCGCGGTGTAGACCGGCGCGTGCTCCAGGAGCAGGACGGTGTCGGTCAGCTCGCCGGCGACCCGCTTGTCGTGCACCCAGCGCTGCAGCGACCAGGCCTGCTCGTAGGGGACGTCGACACCAAGGCGGACGATGGCGAGTGCGTGGGGATCGTCCCCGTGGATGGGGCGCATGAGCCTATTGTGCCGTTCCCTTACCTTCGAAGGGTAATCAGGGGGTCAGCAACCGTGGCTCGATCCTGACCTCCTTGACCCCGCTGGCGCCGTCGTGCTCGAGCTTGTAGGCGTAGCCGCCCGGCTCGACGGTCACGGCCTGGATGAACTCGGTGCCCACGTAGTGCAGCCCCACGCCCTCGTCGGCGGCGTATCCGCCGGGCAGCTCGCCGCCCGCCACCGACTTCTGCAGCAGGTCGCGGCGCTGCGGGTCGGAGTCGTAGTGGACGCCGCATGAGTAGGGCAGCAGGGCCATGCCCTCGGCCCACACCTGCAGCTCCGGGCCGAAGGAGTCGGTGTTGCCCCCGACGTGCCAGCACAAGGCGCCCGCGCTCTGCCCGGACAACACCACGCCCGCCCGCCACGCCTCGCCGAACGCCTCGTCCAGGCCGTGCAGCCGCCACAACGCCATCAGGTTGGCGACGCTGCCGCCGCTGACGTAGATCATGTCCTGTTCGAGCATCCAGGCCCGGGGATCGGGCACGTTGGGCATCGGGAACACCGTCAGATGGCTCAGCTCGACGTCCCACCCGGCGAAGGCGCCGTACATCTTCAGCAGCCAGTCGCTCGAGTCGCCGAGCGCCGTGGCGACAAGGCCGAGCTTCGGGCGGTCCTGTCCGGTCAGGTCGAGGCCGTAGCGCAGCAGCGGGCTCGCCTCGATGAAGGAGTGGCGGTTGCTCGGGCGGAACGATCCACCGCCGATGGCGAGGATGTGCGACTGTCCTGACCGGATCATGTCAAGAATCTCCCGACGTGCTGAAAGTAGTGGAACGGCATCCTAGAGTACGGCGCTGAGCGCCGCACCGAGAGTGGTATGTGCGAAGCGGTAGTCAGAGGCGGACAGCTTCGCCGGCAGGACCCGGTGCCCGGGGAGCAGCGCCTCGCGGGCGAACTCACCGAGCCCCGCGGAGAGCGCGAACGCCGGCACGGGGAGTGGCATCGTGCTTCTGCGCAGGGCTTTTCCGAGCGTCCTTGTGAACTCGGCGTTGGTGACAGGGGAGGGCGAGGTGAAATTGACCGGCCCGTCCACGTCCTGATTTTTCAGGACATGGAGCGCGGCCCTCACCCAGTCCTCCACGCTGATCCACGACCAGTACTGCTTCCCCGACCCGAGCGGCGCCCCCAGCCCCATCCTGAAGATCGGCAACATCCTTCCCAGCGCTCCGCCCCGGCGGCTCAGCACCAGCCCCGTACGCGCGAACGCGGTCCTGACCCCCGCCTCCCTGGCCCGCTCCGCCTCGCCCTCCCACGCCGCACACAGATCCGCCAGGAAACCCTCGCCCCGGCCCTGGCTCTCGTCGATCAGCCGATCCCCTGTGTCGCCGTAGAAGTCGACGCCGGACGCCGACAGGAGCACCCTGGGCGGCGCCTCCAGCTCCCGCAGGGCGTCGACGAGCACCCGGGTGCCCTCCACCCGGCTGGCGACCAGTTCCCGTTTGTACGCCTCGCTCCACCGCCGGTCGCCGATCGGCGCTCCGGCCAGATGGACCACGCCGTCGGCGCCCTCGAGCGCGGACAGGTCGATGACCTGCTCCCGCGGTTGCCAGTAGGCCTCACCGGCCCCGCGGGGCTCCCGGCGTACCAGCCTGACGACCTCCCGGCCCTCGGCCCGCAGCGCCTCGGCCAGCGCCGAGCCGAGCAGCCCCGACGCCCCCGTCACGATGATCGCCATCATTCCAATGTACGCCGCCGCCTTCCCGGCGGCGCGCCACCACCGCACACGTGTCGGCCCGACTATGGCTGGGGAGGCGGCGGCACGCCGCGCGCTGTCGCGGGCCGTGCCGCTTCGCGACGTCGCGCTCCGCCAGGGAGACGCGCGGCCCCGTGAGCGTCGCGTCAGCGAGTCGCGCTCTCGCGAGTCGTTCCCGCGCCGAACCTCGGCGCCGGTCTGCGGGCTCTCGCGGCCGGGCACGGGCCCGGTGTACCGGCCGTGTGGGGGCAGGGCCACATGCGGACGCCGGGCGGCCCGTGAGGACCGCCCGGCGTCACGACACCCCTGCGTCTACGCGAGCCCGAGCTGGGCCTCGAAGCGGCCCTCCTCGAGACGGCGCTTGACCGTCGTCAGGAAGCGCGCCGCGTCGGCGCCGTCCACCAGCCGGTGGTCGTAGGTCAGCGCGAGGTAGACCATCGACCGCACGGAGATGGCCTCGCCCTCCGGCGTGTCGATCACCACGGGCCGCTTCACGACGGCGCCGGTGCCGAGCATGCCCACCTGCGGCTGGTTGAGGATCGGCGTGTCGAAAAGGGCGCCCCGGCTGCCGGTGTTGGTCAGCGTGAACGTGCCGCCGGTGATCTCGTCAGGGGTCACCTTGTTGGCGCGCGTGCGCTCGGCGAGGTCGGCCGTCTTGCGGGCGAGCCCGGCGAGGTTGAGGTCGCCGGCGTTCTTGATGACCGCCGCGATCAGGCCACGCTCGGTGTCGACCGCGATGCCCAGGTGCTCGACGTCGAAGTAGGTGACCTCCATGGTCTCGTTGTTGATCGTCGCGTTGAGCTTCGGGTGCTGCTTGAGCGCCTCGATGGCGGCCATCTCGAAGAACGGCATGAACGACAGCTTGACGCCCTCGCGGCGGAAGAAGTCGGCCTTCGCCTGCTCGCGCAGCCGCGCGATCTTGGTGACGTCGACCTCGACCACGGTGGTGAGCTGCGCCGCCGTCTGCAGCGACTCGACCAGCCGCTTGGACATCGTCTGGCGCAGGCGCGACATCTTCTCGGTGCGGCCGCGCAGCGTCGTGTCGACCTCCACCGGCTCGGGCGGCGCGGCGGCGGCCGGAGCCTGGGCCTGGGCCGCGGGGGCGGGAGCGGCGGCGGGC
>NZ_SMKP01000007.1:0-110856 GCF_004349015.1 Nonomuraea diastatica | reverse complement strand
CCGCCCATCCCGCCCATCGGCATGAACGGCATGCCCATGCCGCCGGCGGACCTGCCGCCGGCGCCCGGCGAGGCCGCGCCCGCGGCCGCCACCGGGCCGCCGTTGCCGTAGGTGTTCGTCCCTCCTGGCGTCGTGCCCGGCGAGGACGACGTGGACGGGTTGCCGGAGCCTGGCGTCTGGGGGCCGGTCCCGGGAGGGGAGCCGTTCGAGGTGGGCTGGTGTTCCTGCAGGTCCGTGGGGCTGCCGGCGCCCGCGTTCGGGTCGGGCGTCTGCCTGCCGTCGGTGGACGCGCCAGGGGTCTGGGCATCGGGGGTCTGGCCGCCTGGGGTCCGGCCATCCGGGGTCTGGCCGCCAGGCGTCTGGCCATCCGCGTCCGGTGTGGTGGGAGAGCCGGTCGACGGGTCGTCGCCCTGGCCGGTCTCCGGGTAACCGGGGGTGGTCGGTGTCGAGCCTGACGGGTCGTCGCCTCCGGCGGAGGGCATGCGCGGACCTCCGGTCGGCAGCCCGGACGGGCCGCCACCGTTGTGCGCGGTGGATGTCACGTCGCCCGGGTTCTGGTCGGGGAAGGTCGGGAGTTCGACGTCATCGGGTCTGTCGTCCGGCAGTTGCGGAGGCGTGATGTTCCTGAGCGTCGTCTCCAGCGTGTCGGGCATGTTCGTGTGGACCTGGTAGAGGTCATCGCCGAACGTCTTCAGGTGCAGGCCCGCCAGCTCGTCCTGCGACCCCCAGTCGCTCCTGGCGTCGTCACCCCCGTAATAGCCGGAGTAGACGCTGTAGGTGTCGGCGATGCTGTCGTTCCAGGTGCCGCCGGTCAGACCTCCTTGGTGGGCCCAGGTCGGCATGACCCCTTTCCAGCCGTCCTGGACGAACTCCTGGTGCTTGCGCACCACCGTGGCGAGGGATCCGACCGGTGTGGACATGTTCTTCAGTTTGTCGGCCAGCTCGCCCAGCGACACGTACAGCAACGCGAGCGCCTCCTGCGCCTCGACCGAGGCGGGACCCTCCCAGACGGCGGCCAGCCTGCCGGCCTGCGTCCTGATCGCCTCCTTGGCGGTGTTGGCCGCCGAGTGAGCGTCGTTGTAGGCGGTCGCCGCCTGCTCGATGCCGGTGGCGTCGAAGCCGTTGATGAAGGTCACGACCTCCTCGACGCTCCGGCCGCCCGTCTCCACGGACCATTCCGCGCAGTACGGCTTCAGCATGTGGACGTTCTTCTTCACTTCCCCCATGCCGATCAGACACCGCCCTCGTTGGCCGCGTTCGTCACCTGGTAGGTGCCGGCCCCGGCCTCCACCAGGGAGATCGCGGTGGCGAAGTTCTCCAGGACCTCCTCGTAGGCGGTCAGGAACTCCTGCTGGCTGTGCGACACGAGGTCGGCGAACGCCTGGCCGCCCTGCCAGCGCTCGATGCTCCGCACGTGGGTGAGGACCGCACGGAGCGAGCCGTACGTTTCGAGGTCGATGATCGATCCCTGGTTCTCGCCCCGGCCTTCGCCTCTGATGGGCTTCAGCACCTCGCGCAGCTCTCCGGCGATGTTCGCGATCTTCTTGGGGTCGTATGTCACGCCGTCCCGCTCGGGTTGCAGCCCGGGCCAGTCACGGGGCGGTTCGGTTTCTGCCATGAGCTTCCCCCTTTGAACACTCGATCAAGCAGCGTACTTGACCGTTCCTTTGGAGTACAGAAAGTGCATAGGCAACTTGCGTAACATTGGGCATCATGCAGACCCAGAAAGATCTATACCAGGCGCATCGGTTGATGACGCAGCGCTTGGGGATGGCTCTGCTGCAAGGGGAGCCGGACGTGCCGGAGTCCCCGATGCGCAGGCAGAACGTAGCGACATTCGCGGGGCTTCTGATCGCCCTGCTGATCGTCGCCGGGTTCGGGATCTGGGGGTTGCTCAGCCAGGGGGGGCACGCCACCAAGCTCACCGATCCCGGTCAGTTGCTGATCGAAGAAGAGACCGGCGCCGCGTACGTCTTCAACCAGAAGAGCGGCCGGTTGCAGCCGGTGGCGAACTACGTCTCCGCCCGGCTGCTGCTCGACAGCCAGGACATCAAGGTCAGGTCGGTGTCCGCGGAGTCGCTGGCCGGCTACACCCGAGGGCAGATGGTCGGCATCCAGGGCGCTCCCGACTCGCTGCCCAAGAAGGAGCGGCTGGTCAAGGGGCCGTGGTCGGCATGCGTGGCCGAGACGGCCGACGCCGCCGCGGGCCGCAGGTCGTACGTGACGCTCGTGGCCGGGACCGACATCGGCGGCACGCCGGTGGGAGACGAGGCGCTGCTCGTCAACGACGGCCGGCAGGACTGGGTGCTCTGGGCCAACCAGCGTCTGCGGGCCGCGAACGTGGACCGGCTCACCGACCAGACCCCGCGTCGCGTGCCCGCCTCGTGGATCAACGCCATCCCACCGGGCGTCGACTTCGCCGCTCCCAAGATCCCCCAGCTCGGCAAGAAGGCCGTGGGCCCCGGCGGCCAGGCGGCCAGGGTCGGGCGCGTGTACAAGGTGGCGTCCGTGGCGGGCTCGAGCGAGCGCTGGTACGTCCTGCTGGCCGACGGCCTCGCCCCCATCAGCAACACCGAGGCGCTGCTGCTGCTCCAGGACCCGGCCATCAAGGCCGCCTATGGCAGGAGCGGGGTCCGCGAAACGCTGATCGACGCGGCGAGCGCCAACGCGACCAAGGTGTCCAAGCAGTCCGTGCGCAAGCAGGGCATGCCGGCCACCATGCCGCGCTTCCGCACACCCAGCGTTTCGGCCCCCCTCTGCGCGGTGTACGCGAACACCCAGAAGGGCTCGACCAGCGCCGTGCTGACCACGGGCAGCAAGGTCCACATCCCGCCGCCGTCGACGAGCGCCGGCGCGGACAAGGTCGACCAGGTGCTGCTCCCGCCGGGCAGCGCGGTCCTGGCCGGCACCCTGCCCGGCGACGGGCAACTGTCCGCGGTGCAGCAGTACTCGCTCGTCACCGATCAGGGCAAGAAGTTCCGGCTCGCCTCGGCCGACGCGATAGGCAAGTTGGGGTACGAGGCGAAGGACGTCGCGCCGGTGCCGGTCCACCTGCTGCGGCTCATCCCGGACGGCCCTTCGCTGGACCCGGCGGCCGCGATGACGCCCGTGCAGGACGTGCGGAACGTCCAGACGAACCGGACGACCCAGACGACAGGATGACGCCCTAAAGTATCCCCATGCCGCCGCCTGCGGAAGGCGGCATTCCCATGCCGCCTTCCGCGGACTCGTCCATCTGCGGGGACAGCGCGCCCATGTCCTTGTCGTAGGTCAGGCCGTCGTTCGTGAACGCCATCGAGGTGCCGCTCTGCATCGAGGACATCTGGGTCGGTATGGCTTCGAGCGTGGGGAAGATCTTGCCGACGTTCTCGGTCAGCTGCTTGAGCATGAACAGCAGCAGGCTGAGGCCAACGACGGCCTTGCCATGCTTCTTGAGCATCTCCCTGGTGATGCTCAGCCCCTTCAGCCCCGCGCGCGTCTCCCAGATCTTGCCCGCCACTGCGCCGGGCCCCGAGGTGATCAGGGACCAATATCTCACTATCACCACAGTCCACATGAACATGGCGAGAGCCATGCAGGCTATGGCGCCCCACTTGAAGAAATCCGCCTGCGCATCGACGCCGTCGCCTGTGGCGTTACGGGTCTCCTTGAGCTGCTGCAGCGATTCCTTGAAGCTGGTGTGGACGGTCTCGAACGAGTCGAAAGCCTGTCCCTCCCACGTGCCTTGATCTTTGAGCTGCGCCTTCAGATCGTCCAGTTGCTGGTCCAGCTGGTCGAGTTCCTCCGTGCCACCGGAGTGATCCGCCGTGCGCCACTGCCTGGCCGCGTCCATCATGCCCTCGGGGTCTGACACCATGGTGCCGATGGCGAGGGCCATGTACGACGCCCAAGGGGTCCTGAGCGCCAACGACGCAGCCATGGCCGAGCCTGCGGCGCTCATGTACATCTCCTTGTAGACGCTCACATTTCCTCCTCCCCGATGACCTGGGGTGCGATGTCCTCTTCGCTGCCCCAGACGCCTTCGTCCTCGGGGAGCCCGACGGCCTTGTCACGGTCGCGTTCCTGGCCGGCGCCCGCGCCCGCGCCGCCCATCGGCATGAAAGGCATCATCGGCATGCCGGACGCACCCGCTCCGCGCAACCCGGCCGCCTGGACGCCGCCGTTCGCGCCGGCGCCGAGTCCTCCCGGTCCCGTGCCCAGGCCGCCGACGGAGCCGGGCCCCATACGGGTGCCCGAGTTCAGCGCGTTGGGGTCCACGGACGGCAGGTTGCCGCCCGGGATCTGCGGGGTCGTGGGGTTGTAGTTCGACAGGTCGGTCTTGGCCGGGTCGTTGAGCGCCGAGTCGATGTCGGGGACCTTCATGTCCGCCGGGTCGGTGCCCGGCAGGTTCTGCTGGGGCAGGTCGGTGCTGGGAGTGTCCATGCCGGGCAGGTTGCTGTCGGGCAGGTTGCTGTCAGGCAGCTCGCTGTCGGGCAGGTTGCTGTCAGGCAGCTCGCTGTCAGGCAGCTCGCTGTCGGGCAGGTCCCCGTCCGGCAGGTTGCCGTCCGGCACGCCGGGCAGGTCTGGGTTCTCCGGTTCGCCCAGACCATCGAGGCCCAGGTCGCCGGGGCCGCCAGGACCGTCCAGTCCCAGGTCGCCAGGACCGTCAAGACCGAGGTCGCCGGGACCTTGCGGGCCGAGGCCACCGGGACCGCCAGGGCCGCTGTCCTCGTCGGCCTTGCGGTAGTTGCGATCGGCCGCCTTGAGCGCCGGAGCCCAGGTCTCCAGCGCCCTGCGTGCCCTGGCCAGCGTGTCGCGCTGGGTCTCGATCGACTGCGAGTGAGCGCTCCCGAGCCCCCAGCCCGCCATGCCGAAGCCCGGCCAGGGCACGTCGAGCTTGCTGTCGGCCGTCTGCAGACCGGTGAGGAGATCGGTCTGGTCGCCGACCTTGTTGCTTGCCCTGTCGAGCTCGTCCTTGGTGAAGGAGATGCCCGACGACATCTCCATCCCTTGGCCGCCGAAGCCCGGCAGAGCCGGTATCCCGTTCGTCATTCGATCACAGGCTCTGTCGTGTCATAACCGACCGTCCAGCAGCTCGCGTCCTCCGGCACGTACGTGTTCCGCTCCAGGTCGCTGTACTCGCCGCCGCCCGCGCCGCCGCCCATGAAGGGCATGAAGGGCATGCCGCCCGCCATCCCCGTCGAGCCGCCGCGCCCGAGGGGGGTGACCAGCGGGGACTGGCCACCGCCGACGGCCGGCGAGCCGATCACCGAGGGGATGCCCGGCGTACCGCCGGTGGTGGGGAGGTTGTAGCCGATCTGCGGGTTGAGCGTGGTGGAAGGCGTGGTCACGGTCGGCGGAGCGATCGTGGCGGTCGGCGGCTGGTAGCCGGCCATGTCGGTCTGGCGCGGATCCGTGGGATTCGTGCCGTCGGTGGTCGTGGTGTCGTCGGCGCCGATGACGGGCGGCGCCGCGTCTCCGCCGTTCTCCGCACCATTCTCCGGGCGGGGGTTCTGGTCCTGGCCGGGTTCCTCTGCCGCAGGGGGGTCCGTACCCGGGTCGGCCGGGGTGTCCGGGTCGGGGCCGGCCGGGTCACCGGAGTCGGAGCCGCCCGGGTCGGAGCCGGGGTTGGAGCCGCCCGGGTTGGCACCACCGGGATCGGATGATCCCCGCGGGTCGGAGCCGCCAGAAGGGGAGCCGCCGGTGCCGATGCCTCCGGGGTTCCCGCTCGATCCCTGGGAGCCGCCGTCGTAGGAGCCGCCGGGATCGTTCACGGGAGTCGTGAAGGCAGGGCCTTCCGTCCCGGGGCCCGTGGGGTAGTCGGGGTTCTGCGTCTCGGCGGGGGCGCTGGGGATGGTGACCGCCGGGAGCTCATAGGAGACGCTGTGCGGGACGTCGATGTCGTAGATGCTGACGATCTTCTGGTTGAGCTCGTAGAGCGCGCGCTGGGCCTGGGTGTTCTCCAGGGACTTCCTGACGATCTCCTCTTCGCTCTGGGTCAGGCCGGCGGACGGGACCGACACGTCCTCATCGACCCGGGTCTTGGTGTCGTTGAGGTGCCCCGCGTACGTCTGCAGCGCGGTGCCCATCATGGACAGCTTGCTGGACAGCTCGTTGCCGGTGGCGTGCAGCAACTCCAGCGCGGTGCGGGCCTTGGCGGCGTCGGGCCCCTTCCAGACATCGGCGATCTTGCCGGCGTGCGCCTCAAGGGCGTTGATGGCCTGCTCGATCTTGCTTGCCGCGTTCTGGTAGGTCTGCCCGGTGGTCTCGATGGTGAAGGAGTCGGTGTTCTGGAGCAGCACCTTGATCTCGCTCTTGTCCTTGTCGATCCAGGCGCCCTGCGGCGTCCGGTCGAAGGAGAGGATCGTGACGACCTCCCGCTGCGCCCCCATCAGGCTCCACCCTCGTTGGTCTGGCGGGCCCGATCGTGACTGTCCGCGCTCGTCTCCACGGCCTCGACCACACCCTGATACGCCTCGATGAACTTCTGGTAGACCTCGGCGAACTTCCTGCCCGCGTTGTTCGACCCGACGGTCGAGGCGAGGGCCAGGGCGTCCTCCCACTGACCGATCTGGGCCGAGGAGAACTCTCCGCCCGTCGAGATCTGGTTGATGTTTCCGTTGGGCCGCTCACCGCCGCCGAGCATGGCCTCGAGGCTGATCCTCAGCTCCTGTGCGACCCCTCGTATGCCCGTCGGCGAGTTCTCGCGGGCTCCACCCTCGAACAGGTGTGGATCGACGGCCAGCGGGTCGGTTCCCCCGTCCGTCACATCCCTGCTTGTCATGCTCCACCTCTAGCAGCAGAACTCTCGGCCACCGCGGCTGGCGATGACCGAGAGGATCGACGGTCCGGGTCAGTCCGTCCAGATGCCGATGTTGCGTCGCTCGGCCTGCTGGTAGTTGCCATTGGCGACGTTGACGGCCGACGCGGCCTGGAACAGTTGCTGGCCCATCGCCTTCTCGTGGGCGTTCCACTTCTGGCGCTTCTCCTCGAAGAACCGTTCGGCCTCGCCCTCCCAGCTGGGGCCGAGCTCCCTCTTGATGTCCGCGTACAGGTCGTCGGTGGCGCGGTCGAGCTCGGTGACGACCTTCTTGAGCTCCTCGTAGGCCTGCTCCATCGAGCCGAAACGGACGTACGTGTAGTCGTCAGGCGTGGTCATGGCGTTCTCCGTCCTGCTCAGCGGTTGGCGTTGATGAGGGAGTCGATGCGACCGCCCTCACCGGCTCCGGCGAAGCCGCCGGCGATGTCCATGTTCTGATCGGCCGCGTTCCGGTAGACGCCCGCGCCGATGTTCATCCGGTCGTAGATGTCCTCAAGGATCTTGATGACGCCCTTGAACTCGCCGTCCCACTGCGTGAGGGCCGTGGCGAACTTCTGCGCCGCGCCGCCCTTCCAGCCCTGGGTGGTCAGGTCGGCCTTGATCTGCTCGACCCGCTGCCGCATGCCCTCGATGTACTGGGCGGTGTCCTGGCAGTAGCCTGCCGCGTTCGTCAACTGAGTGGGGCTGGCCCCGTACAGTGCCACTGGACCTCCATGTCGATATGGCGTTGCTGCTACGGCGGGCGGTCACCCCCTGATGGAACCGACTACCCCCGCGATCAACCTCAAAAGGCATGTTAGCCACCATTGACCCCCTTATTCCCAGAAACCACAAATCACGGATCGGTCGCACTCTTGCAACTTCCTGGTGAACGCCCTGATGGCGGGCCTGGCATGTCCTGACAAACGCCTGTCCCGGTGGTGGACGGACGGCGTCAGAGGTCCATCCGGCGGCGGATGCGGTCGAGCTCCCCCATCACGTCCTCGAACGCCTTGTCGTGCAGCGCCCCCGCTTGCCTGATCTTGCCGAGCGCGGCCTCGGGGTCGGAGAGGTGCTTCATGGGATTGTCGTCCTCGCCGAACATCTCGTTCGAGGCGGCGTTGAGCCGGCGCTGGAAATCGGCCGTGGCCTCCGCGAGCACGGTCTTGATCAGGTCGGCCAGCTCGCCCGAGGACAGCCGCATCGCCTTCGGGTGGATCTCCAGCGTGCGCATGCCCTGATGGTCGTACTCCACGGTGACGAATCCGTCCTCGTCCTGGGCATGGCCGACGTACGAGCCGACCTCCTCCTGGAACTTCTCCAGGAGGGCGAGCTGCTCGTCGGCGCCCTTCAGCAACTTGTCGATGTCGATCTTCGCGAAGTCGCCGAACTCCTGCATCTCACTACCTTCCTTGTTAGGTCAACCGGACAGCCCGCGCACCCAGGTGTAGACCTCCAGCACGCCCAGAGCGAGCGGGAAGAGCTGGAC
The DNA here is from genome assembly GCF_004349015.1 of Nonomuraea diastatica. NCBI lineage: Bacteria > Bacillati > Actinomycetota > Actinomycetes > Streptosporangiales > Streptosporangiaceae > Nonomuraea > Nonomuraea diastatica. The sequence continues at coordinate 102,589 of NZ_SMKP01000007.1, read as the reverse complement.
GATCAGCACGAGGTCCAGGATGTCGGCCGCGCGCCCCCAGAACGGCGAGGGCTTTCCCGTCGGCAGCCACAGCCCGATGCCCACGCTCGTCAGCGCCAGCCACAACACCCCGATGGCCACGGCCAGCGAGCCGACGATCCCGCCAGAGCTGATCAGCGACAGCGCCAGCATGGAGAACCCGGCCAGGCCCGTGCCGATGAGCCAGATCCGCTGGCCGAACCCGCGGAAGATCCGGGCTCGCATGATGAGCGTGAGCGACAACGACACCATCATGACGGCCGCCACCCAACCGTCGGCGAACACCAGCAGCACCAGCGCCATCAGCGCCGAGAGGGCGATGGCCACGATCATGCCGGTGGCGTAGCGTTGCGCGCCCCTGGTGCGCTCCTGAATGGCCGCGGAGTCCAGGCGCTGGTTGTCGCTGCGGAGTTCCTCCGCGGTGGTCGGCATCGTCGGCAGCGGCACCTTGGCGAGCTTGAACGACAGCGTGGGCACCAGCGGGCTGAACGCCAGCAGCACCGCGATGGCCAGCGCCGCCACCCCGGCGGGCGAGGCCGACCACACCATGATCACCGCCGCGCAGATCCCGGCGACCGTGGCGGCGACGGCCGTCCCGAGGAAACCGGGAACGCCGTCGGAGATCACCGCGCCCGCGACGGCGGCCACCAGCGCGGTGCAGGCGAACGCCGACAACATGTGCGGAACGCCGAAGGCCAGCGGCGTCCCGCCCGGCGCGAACAAACCCGCGACGAACCCGTACGGCAACGCCGCGTGCCCGATCAGGGCCCCGGCCATGGAGTCACCCACCGCCCTGGACAGCAGGGCGCCGGTGACGACCAGCAGCAGGGCCAGCAGCGCGGCCACGATCGTGACGGTCACGCCCGGCATGCCCGACACGGCCAGGCCGAACCCGCCCAGGATGAGCAGGCCCGCGGCCCCGCCGGCCCCCATCAGCCTGGTCTGCTTGGCCGACCAGACACCGCCATCGCGTACGCCGGTGGCGACCACGTCCGCCACGTCGTCATAGAGAGCGGGCGGCAGGATCGCCTCGCGCGGCCTGAGGTAGAGGATCTCGCCGTCGAGCACGCCCAGCGCGCCGAGGCTCTGCCCGAGGTCGAGCGGCGCCCCGCCGAGCCGCTGCAACGTCCACCCGGGAGCGGCGGCGGCGTCGCCGCCCACCTCTCCCAGCGCGCGGAGCAGGCTGGGCAGCACGTTCGGCAGCGGGACGTCGGCGGGAAGCGCCAGGTCGGCCTTGCGACGCGGGCCGACGATCGTCACGTGGCACTGCGCCGGCAGCGGCATCGGCACCTGCGGCAGGGCGCTCTGGTGGAACGGCCCTTGAGGAGGCTGCCCTGGCGGTCCCGGGAAGCCGGGCGGCGGGCCGTGCGTCGGAGGAAACCCCGGGGGTGGGCCCTGGGCTGGCGGTGGACCGAGTGGAGGCCCCTGAACGATCTGTCCCATCTCAACTCTCCGTCCCCACCAATGGTCACGGACAACAGAGAACATATCTGGTCTTTTCTGGTAAGAACGTCGTGATGAGCATCGTCGTCGTACGTCGCCCAGAACGCCGCCCGGGCCCCAAGCCGCCCCGCGGCGAGGTTCTGATCGAGTCACCGCCCGAAATCCCCGAAGTCCAGGGGCAGGGCTTCTCGATGGTCCTCACCTACCTCCCGATGGTGGCGGGTGCGGCCGCGATGGCCCTGATGTTCACCGCCTACGGCAACGCCAACCCGATCATGTACGTGGCCAGCGGCCTGTTCGCGCTGTCCATGGTCGGCATGACGCTCGGCCAGATGGGCCGCCAGGCGGGCGAACGGAAATACCGGCTCAACGGCGCCCGCCGCGACTACTTCAGGTACCTCGGCCAGATCCGCAAGCGGACCAGGCGCGCGGCGCAGCAGCAGCGTGAGGCCCTGGAATGGAGCGGGCCCGAACCCGACTCCCTGTGGTGGATCGCCATGGGCCCCCGGCTGTGGGAACGCCGCCCGCGCGACGAGGACTTCGCGACCGTGCGGCTCGGCACCGGCGTCCAGAAGCTGGCCGTCCAGCTCATCCCGCCGGACTCCAAGCCCGTCGAGGACCTGGACGCGCTGGCGGCCGGCGCGCTGCGCAGGTTCATCAGGGCGCACTCGACGGTCGCCCAGCTGCCCGTCGCCGTGGCACTCGGCTCGTTCGCCAGGATCAGGGTGAACGGCGATCCCGTCGCCGTGCGCGACCTGCTGCGCTCCATGATCGCCCAGCTGACCGTGTTCCACTCGCCCGACGACATGCGGATCATGATCTGCTCCGGGGAGGAGTGGATGCCGCACTGGGAGTGGGTCAAGTGGCTGCCGCACGCGCTGCATCCCGAGGAGACGGACGCGGCGGGACAGGTCCGGCTGATGGCGGAGAACCTCGCCGAGCTGGACCGGCTGGTCGGAGGCGAGCTCAAGGAACGCGCCAGGTTCCGGCCGGGGTCGGCCGGGGACGCGCTGCCGTACCACGTGCTCATCGTGGACGGCGGGCACGTGCCGCACGACTCCCAGCTCGGCGGCGACGCCATCCAGGGCGTCACGGTGATCGACCTGTCCGGCTCGACCGCCGACGTGGCGGAGCAGAACACGTTGCGGCTGGACGTCCAGCCCGACGGCTTCTACATGGTGAAGATCGACCACGCGGGCAAGGAGCACAGGACACGGTTCGGCGACCCGGACAAGCTCGACTTCCTGCGGGCCGAGGGCCTGGCCAGGCAGCTCGCGCCGCTGCGCGCCTCGGCGGCCTCCGCAGGCGAGGCCGAGGACGTGCTGGCGATCAACACCACCCTGACCGACCTGCTGGGCGTCGGCGACCCGGCCCGCGTGGATCCCGCCGTCACCTGGCGGCCGCGAGCCGGTCGGAACAGGTTGCGGGTGCCGATCGGGCTCGGATCCGACGGGCGGATCGTGGAGCTCGACATCAAGGAGTCGGCCCAGGGCGGCATGGGCCCGCACGGGCTGGTGATCGGAGCCACCGGCTCCGGCAAGAGCGAGCTGCTGCGCACGCTGGTGCTCGGGCTGGCCGTCACGCACTCCCCGGAGATCCTCAACTTCGTCCTGGTCGACTTCAAGGGTGGCGCGACCTTCCTGGGGCTCGACTCGCTCACCCATGTCTCCGCGGTCATCACCAACCTGGAGGACGAGCTTCCGCTGGTCGACCGCATGCACGACGCGCTCCACGGCGAGATGGTGCGCAGACAGGAACTGCTGCGCTCGGCCGGCAACTACGCCTCACTGCGGGACTACGAACGGGCCAGGGAGCAGGGGGCCGACCTGGCTCCGCTGCCGACGTTGTTCGTGGTGCTCGACGAGTTCAGCGAGCTGCTGTCGGCCAAGCCGGAGTTCATCGACCTGTTCGTGATGATCGGCCGCCTGGGCCGCTCGCTCGGCGTGCACCTGCTCCTCGCCTCCCAGCGGCTGGAAGAGGGGCGGCTGCGAGGCCTGGACACCCACCTGTCGTACCGGATCGGCCTGCGCACCTTCTCCGCGATGGAGAGCCGGGTCGTGCTGGGCGTGGCCGACGCGTACGAGCTGCCTTCGGCGCCCGGCAACGGCTACCTCAAGGTCGACACCACCAGCATGGCCAGGTTCAAGGCCGCCTACGTCTCGGGCGCCTACCAGGGCGACCACCGCCACACCGGCTCGGACGACGGCCAGGCCACCCTGCGCCAGGTCGTGGAGTACACCTCGGCGTACGCGCCGCTGCCGCTCGTGCCGGAGACCCCCAAGGAGACCCCGGCCGCGGAGGTGGACGAACGCGGCCCGCAGGACAGCCTGCTCGACATCGTCGTGCAGCGGCTGGCCGGACACGGCCCCGCGGCCCATCGCATCTGGCTGCCCCCGCTCGACGAGCCGCCCACGCTCGCGCACCTGCTGCCGCCGCTCTCGGTCACACCGGAGCTCGGACTGTCCACGCCCACGTGGGACGGCAGGGGCAAGCTGCACGCCGTCATCGGGATCATCGACCGGCCGTTCGAGCAGCGGCGTGACCCGTACTGGCTGGATCTGTCCGGGGCGGCCGGGCACGTCGGCGTGGCCGGCGGGCCGCAGAGCGGCAAGAGCAACGTGCTGCGCACGCTGATCTCCGGCATGGCCCTCACCCACACGCCACGCGAGGTGCAGTTCTACTGCCTGGACTTCGGCGGCGGCGCCCTGGCGGCGCTGGAGGGGCTGCCGCACGTGGGCGGCGTGGCCACCAGGCTCGACGCCGACCGGGTGCGCAGGACCGTCGCCGAGGTGTCCTCACTGGTACGTCAGCGGGAGCGGGGCTTCGCCGAGTCCGGCATCGAGTCGATCGCCGCCTACCGGCGGATGGTGGCCGACGGCAGCACCAAGAGCGACGGGTGGGGCGACGTGTTCCTCGTCATCGACGGGTGGCTGACGATCCGGCAGGAGTTCGAGAGCCTGGAGGCCGTGATCACCGACCTGGCGGCGCGCGGGCTCAACTACGGCGTCCACGTGGTGGCCACGACCAACAAGTGGTCGGAGTTCCGGCCGGCCATCAGGGACCTGTTCGGCACCAGGATCGAGTTCAAGCTGGGTGACGCGTACGAGTCGGAGATCAGCAGGAAGGCATCGCTCGCGGTGCCGGAAGGAGTGCCGGGGCGCGGCCTGACCAGGGACGGCATGCACTTCCTCGCGACCCTGCCGCGGATCGACGGGCAGCGCACCGCCGAGGACGTGTCCGAGGGGCTGCGGTCGATGGTGGAGATCGTGCGGCGGTCCTGGCAGGGGCCGTCGGCGCCGCCGGTGCGCCTGCTGCCGTCGATGCTGCCCGCGGCCTCCCTGCCGGCGCTGGAGAAGACGGGCCCGCAGCGCATCGCGATCGGCATCGACGAGGACACGCTCTCGCCCGTCATGCTCAACTTCGACACCGACCCGCACTTCGTCGTGTTCGGCGACAACGAGTGCGGCAAGTCGAACGTGCTCAAGCTCATCATGGAAGGTGTGGTCGCCAGGAAGACGCCGAGCGAGGCCATGATGATCGTGATCGACTACCGGCGTTCGCTGCTGGACACCGCGGTGACCGACCACCGCATCGGCTACGCCGCCTCCAGCACCGCGGCCGCCGAGCTGGTCCAGGACGCCCGTTCCGCCCTGCTCAAGCGCCTTCCTCCGGCCGACCTCACGCCGGAGCAGCTGCGCTCGCGGAGCTGGTGGCAGGGCTCGGACCTGTACATCGTGGTGGACGACTACGACCTCGTGGCCACGTCGAACAACCCGCTGGGGCCGCTGACGGAGCTGCTGCCGCAGGCCCGCGACATCGGGCTGCACCTGGTGCTGGCCAGGCAGAGCGGCGGCGCCAGCCGCGCCATGTACGACCAGGCCGTCCAGCGCATGAAGGAGATGGCCAGCCCGGCGCTGATCATGTCGGGCAACAGGGATGAAGGCCAGCTCTTCGGCAATGTCCGCCCGCAGCCGCTGCCCGTCGGCCGCGGCTTCTACGTCGACAGGAAGTACGGTGCGCGCCTGATCCAGACCGCCTACATGGAGCAGCCGTGACGCCTGGTCCAGGGACGAAGAAGCCCATGATGATCGCCTTTCCATGTCTTCACCGACAGCCGGGAGTCCCATGAGTTACGTGGACGTACATGTTCAAGCGCTGGAGGAGTGCGCACGCCAGGCCCTCAGGGTGAAGAACATGCTCGACTTCGACGACGCGTTCGTGAACTCCGACGTCACGGCGCCTCAGGGCGACACCAAGTCCGACATCTTCGGCGAGCTCGAAGGCGCCGGCGTCCTGGCCGCGAAGATCGACGCGATCTGGGAGTCCGTCAGGTCCGAGCTCGGCGAGGGACGCAACCGCATGACCAACGTCGAGCGGGCGCTGGGCCAGGTCGCCTCCAACTTCCGCGGTGCCGAGACGGGGTCGGGCGCATGAGCATCGTCGAGACCCTGGCCGGGCTGAAGAACAAGGTCGACGGCGACCCGGCGACGATCAGGAGCATCGCCGCCGCCATGCGGACGATGGGCGGGCACATCGCCACCTCGGCGAACCAGCTCGTCAGAAATGTCAGCGAGGTCGGGAAGGCATGGGAGGGCGACTCGGCCAACGCCTTCGCCGACTACATGACCGCCTACCCCGCCGCCGGACGGCAGCTCAAGAGCGCCCTCACCTCCTGTGCCTCCGCCCTCGACACGGCGGCCACCAAGCTGGAGACCGCCCACACCACGGTCAGTGGGCTCCACGAGGCCGCGGCCACGGCCGCGAGCGAGTACCGGCGCACCCACAGCGACGCCACGCAGACCGACATCGACAACCACGTGAGGCAGCAGCTCGACGATCCGGTCACCAAGGCCGGTCAGGCCATCACCACGGCCACGAACGCCCTGACCACCGCCAAGACCGCGCTCGACGGAAAGCTCGGCGAGGAGGGGTTCGGCTTCTTCAAGGGCATCCGCCAGCCGGGAGGCGCCGACTTCCTGCCGGGTGACCACCCGATCGACTGGGAGAAGACCGCGGGCTACTCCCCCACCTCGCTCGCCTCGGCGAACGCGCCCGCCGACCCGGGCTCCGGCCCAGGGGCCGGCGGAGGCGGCGGAGGCGGAGGAGGCGCCGGTGCGCCGTCGTCGTACGGCAACACCCCGGCGCCCAAGCCGCAGGTCGTCGAGTGGATCAAGGAGGCCATCCAGGTCATCAAGTCACCCGAGATGGCCGCGATCCTGAGGAAGAGGGGTCTGGACGTGAGCGACCTGGACCCGAACGATCCCCAGGACATCGAGCGCATCTGGACGATCATCCACCACGAGTCGGGCGGCAACCCCAACGCGATCAACAACTGGGACATCAACGCGAAGAACGGCGTGCCGTCCCAGGGCCTGATGCAGACCATCCCGCCCACCTTCAACGCGCACGCGCTGCCCGGATACGGCCAGATCCGGGAACCGGTGGACAACATCATCGCCGGCGTCCTGTACACCTACAGCCGCTACGGCAATCTCGCCGGGCACCCCGGCATCGCCTCCATGGCAGGCGGAGGCGGCTACAAGCCCTACTGATCAGCCCCGCAACGGCGAAGCCCCCTCAGGACTGAGGGGGTTTCGCCGTTGCGGGCGGGTCAGCCGCAGTTGGCCCAGTTCGAGCTGGTGCTCTTGCCCCTGTGGCTGCCGGAGAACCGCACGCACTTGCCCCTGGCGGGCAGCTTGACCGGCCCGGCGTAGTACATGTAGTTGCCGGACTCCGTCCAGTTGCGGCCGCCCTTGACCTCGAGCGTGGCGGTCACCTCGGTCGGCGTGCCCACGTACGTGGTCTTCATGGTGACCACGCAGTTCTCACCGGAGCCGCCGTTGTAGAGCTGGAAGGTCTCGCCGCCGGGGAAGTTCTGACTGCGCTGCACGGAGAAGCCCGGCCCGCAGACCATGACCGGCGTGTACGGGTTCTGCTTCGACGGCGAACTGGTCTTGGTGGGCTCGGGTTTCGGCGTCTTCGTCGGCGTCCGCTTCGGCTTGGACGGCTTCTTCGTCGGCGAGGGCGTCTTCGTCGGTGACGGCTTCTTCGTGGGCTCTGAGGTCGGCTCCTCGCTCACCGTCGGAGTGGGCGTCGGGGTGGGCGTCACCGTCACCGTGACGGTCGGCGTGGGAGTCGGCGTCGATGAGGGCTCCGGGGTCGCCGGATGGGTGACGACGGCGTCAGACGTGGGCGTCGGGCTCTGGCTCGGCCCGGGCGTCACGGTCACCGTGGGCGTGACCTGCGTCGGCTGCGGGACCACCGGCTGCGTCTGGATCGGCGCCGGCGTCGGAACGGTGCTGAGCTCGGGCGGTGTGGGCGTCTGCGACGTCCAGTCGGAAGGCAGCACCATGGGACCCACGTCGGCGTCCGACGACGGCTCACCCCACGGCACGGTCACCTCCGGCTGTGCCTCCTGCTGCTCCGGCACGCTTTCCCGCGCGGCCGCCTGCTCGGACCTCACGGCCTCCGCGGTGCCCTCGGCGGACGAGCCCACGGCCACGTTCACCGGCTCGAACCTCTGCGTCGACGCGTACTCGCTGGCGCCCCACAGTCCCGCGCCGGACAGGACCACCAGCACGCCCACCGCGGCGGCCAGTCCCAGAGGGAACTTCCGCGGCGGGCGGGCGGAAACCGTCTGCCCCTGGACCATCGCCTGCCGGTCCTGCCTGGGCGGCTCCCACATGGGGCCCGACGGCGGCACCGGCACGCCCTCCATCGGCGAGGCGCCGCCCTGGGCCTGCGGCGGCGCCGTCGGCCCCCAGGCCTGCTGCGGGGGCGGCGCCACCGGTAGGGGCACACCCTCGATCGGCGCCCCCGGCACGGTCATGCCCTCAAGGGGCACCGCGGGAATGGGCACGCCCACGAGCGGCGCGCCCGGCTGGGACGGCTGCTGCTGCGGCGTGGGGCCGGCACCGCCCCGCTGGTCCCCGAGGAGCCGCAACATCGCCGCGTACGTGGTCGGCCGCGCCTCCACCTCCTTGGCCAGCGCGGCGAGCACCACCCCGCGCAGGGGCTCGGTCAGGTTCCCCACCTCGGGCAGCCCGTTCAGCACGGACTCGGCGTCCTGCCCGAACGGCGGCTCGCCGGTCGCGGCGAACACCATCGTCGCGGCCCAGGCGAACATGTCGGCCTGCGGGCCGGAAACCGGCCCTCTGAGCTGCTCGGGAGCGCGGTAGCCCAGCTCGCCGACGGGCCCGCCGAGGTCGACGTCCGTCACCCTCGGGCCGCCGGCACCGATGATCACGTTGTGCGGGGTGAGCCCGCGGTGCGTGATGCCGGCCAGATGCACCGCGGTCAACGCGGTCAGCATGCCCACCGCCAGCCGCTCGAGCGCGTCGTGGTCGAGCGGGCCGTCCTCGGTCACCACCTGGGTGAGGCTGCGGCCCTCGACGTACTCGCGCACCACGTAGGGGCGGTCCGCGTGCCTGCCGGACTCCAGGGTCCTGGCGACGTACGAGCTGGAGACGCGCTGCACTCCTCTGAGCCGGGCGATCTCCTCGTCGTCCTGCTCCGGAGCGGCGGGCAGCAACCTGATCACTCTCAGGGGCGCGTCGTCGGACTCCCGGCCGAGGTAGGCCACGCCACGGGGGCCATCAGCCAGCCGTCCTGAGATGGCGTACTCGCCCAGCTTCTCGGGATCACCCGGCCGTAGGGGGTGCATGGTCGTCCCTTCGCTGATCCAAGATCTCAATGGGACATTCAACCAAATCCATCACATACGCATCAGTAGTTTCACCCGCGAATCGCGGTATTCACCGAAACGCAACCCTCAGGAGGGCCGGCCGGGACGCCATCCCCTGCGCCGGCCCAGCGGAATGAGCAGCGCGAGCGCGCCCGCCACGGCGATCGCCACCATGGCGCCCGCCCCCATCGCCATGGAGATGCCGATGGCGGTCTCGTCGCGAGGCGGGACCTTGGCGATGGCATCGGCAGGAAGCGCGGTGGGCGGCGGCTCGGCGACCACGGGAGCGTCGGCGTCCTCGTAGGGCAGCACGGCCGTCACCGCGAGCACCGGGTTCACCATGCCCGCGCCGCTGCCCGTGCCCGTCGTGCCTTCGGCGGTGGCGATGATGCGGCGGCGCACCTGCTCCTGGGTGAGCTGGGGGAAGCGGGACCGCACCAGGGCGGCGGTGCCCGCCACATAGGGCGTCGCGAAGCTGGTGCCCTTCAGGTCGCGCTTGTAGCCCAGCCCCGGCCAGGGGGCGGTGATGTCCGTTCCCGGGCCGAGCACGGCGACGGGGGTGGTGGCGTTGGAGAGGTCGGCGCGGCGGCCGTCGGGGGTGGCCGCGCCCACGGCCAGCACACCCTCGTACGCCGCGGGATAGGCGGGCACGTCCTCGTCGTCGGGGCCGGTGACGTTCCCCGCCGCGGCGACCACGACGATGTCCTTGTCGAGCGCCCGCTGGACGGCGGCCCTCAGCCCGGAGTGGTCGGAGGCCCGCACCGAGACGTTGATCACCTCGGCCTTCGCCGCGACCGCGTCGTCGATGGCGCTGATCAGCTTGGCGATGTCGCCTTCTGGCTTGTTGCTCTGCTTGACCATCACGAGCTCGACCTCGGGCGCGACCCCGTGGAAGGGGGTGCCGCTGACGTAGCGGGCGCCGATGATGCCCGAGACGGCCGTGCCGTGACCCACGCAGTCGCGGTGCCCGGTGTGCGTCTCATCGATGATCTTGGCGATCTGGACCTGCGGGTGGTAGTCGGCGCCGCTGTCGACGACCGCCACCCTGACCCCCGCGCCGCGCGTCAGCCGCCAGGCGTTCTTGATGTCGAGCCGCTTCTGCGCCCACGGCTCGCCGGCGGGAATCGTCAGCGAGCCCTTCTCCGGTTTGCACTCCTCGGGCGCGGCCGCCGCCGGGGCCGCGCCGAGGGGCAGGGCGAGCAGGCTCGCGAGGAGAACGCGGCCGATCATGACGGGGAAGCGCAGCTCAGCCGCAGTTGGCCCACCCCGCACTCGTGCTCCCAGAACCGGCGCTGCCGGAGTAGCGCACACACTTGCCCTTGGCCGACAACTTGACCGGACCCGCGTAGTACTCGAAGTTCCCGGAGTCGGTCTTGCTGCTGCCGCCCTTCACCTCCAGCGTCGCGCTGACGCGAGTGGACTTGCCGACGTCCGAACCCGACTTGAGGGTGACGACGCAGTTCTGCCCCGAGCCGTTGTTCCACAGCTGGTACGTCGTGCCGCCCTCGAACGGCGAGCTCCGCTGCACCACGAAACCGCTGCCGCACACCTGGGTCGCGCTGTACGGGTTCTTCTTCGCCGCCGGCTTGGTCGTCTTCGTCGGGGTGGGCTTCGGCGTGGGCTTCGGGGTGGGCTTCGTCGTCTTGGTCTTCGTCGGCGTCGGCTCGGGCTCCCTCGCCGGCTCCTCCGTGGGCTCCTCGGTCGGGGTCGGCGTCTTGCTGGGCTTCACGGTCTTGGTCACCGTGGCCGTCGGCGAGGGCTTTCTCGTCGGCTTCCTGGTGGGCTTCCCGGTCGGCCTGCTGGTCGTCCTCGTCGGCTGGGCCGTCGCCGTCGCCGTCACCGTGGGCACCGGGACCGTCGTGATCGGCGCCGGTGTCGGCACCGTCGTGAGCTCAGGAACCCCCGGCGAGCTGGTGGGGAGGCCGTCGGTCGGAAGCACCATCGGGCCGACGTCACTGGAGGTCGGGTTCGGCGTGGTCGCCCACGGCGCGGTCACCTCGGCCAGCGGCTGCGTCGGCGCGCCCGTCACCGACTCCTGGCCCTGGGCGGAGAAACCGTTGCCCCCGCCGGTCGTGTCCGTGCTGGACGCGGCGATCGGGGAGAACGTCACCTTGCCGGAGTACTGGCTCGCGCCCCACAGGCCGAGGCCGGACAAGAGCGCGACAGCGGTCAGGCCCGCCACGAGCCCGACGGGGAACGGCTTGCGCTGCTGGCCCTCGCCCGGCTTGGGCACCAGGTCGGGCGCCGGGTTCTGGGGCGGAGCCTGCCGGCCGGGACCTGGCGGGGGACCCCAGGCAGAGGGTCCGGGACCCACTTCCATCGGACCCTGGGCCGGGCTCTGCCCCGGCGCTTGCCCGTGCCCCGGCGGAACCTGGCTGCTCGGGCCCTGTCCTGGCGGGGCCTGGCCCGGCGGAACCTGACCCATCGGACCCTGGCCCGGCGGAACCTGGCCAACTGGAGCTTGCCCTGGAGGAGTCTGGCCGATCGGGCCCTCATGCGTGTGTCCGGGGCCGCCCAGGCCGGATTGGCCGGGACCGGGCTGTCCGGGGCCAGGCTGCATGGGCCCCTGGGCGGCCGTGGGAGCGGGGGACGCCGGCATCTGAGGCGGCTTGAGGCCCTTGACGGAAAGCTGGATGGGCAGGATCGCGGGCGTCATCGGGCCGGGCTGTCCGCCAGACGCGCCCTCGGCGGATGCGGACGGCGGAGCGGGATCCTCCCCGGCCTGCGGGCCGTTCACGGGCACGTTGCCCCCCAGCAACCGCAGCATCGCCGTGCGCGTCGTCGGCCGCGCCTCCGCCTCCTTGGCGAGCGCGGCCAGCACGACCCCGCGCAGCGGCTCGGGCAACTCCCCAGTCTCGGGCTCCCCGTTCAGCACGTTCTCGGCCTCGTGCCCGAACGGAGCGGAGCCGGTGGCGGCGAACACGACGGTCGCGGCCCAGGAGAAGATGTCGGCGGACGGGCCATACCGCAGTCCGTTGAGCTGCTCGGGCGCCCGGTAACCGATCTCGCCGACCGGGTCGCCCAACTCGACGTCGGTGACGCGCAGGCCCTCGCCGGCGAGGATCACGTTGGCAGGTGTGAGGCCGCGGTGCGCGAATCCGGCCAGGTGGACGGCGGTCAGCGCGGTGAGCATGCCCACCGAGACGCGCTCCAGGGCGTCGCCGGTCAGCGGCCCGTCCGTGGCGACGGTCTCGGCCAGGGAACGTCCTTCGACATGCTCCCTGATCACGTAAGGCAGGCCGTTGTCGACGCCGGCGTCGAACGTACGGGCCACGTACGAGCTGGACACCCGCGCGACGCTCTTGAGCCTGGCCACGAAGCCGGGGTCGGCGGCCGGGTCGGCGCTCAGCGTCTTGACGACGACCTGCGGCGCTTCTCCGGACTTCCGGCCTAGGTGGACGACACCGCGCGGCCCCTCGCCCAGACGGCCCGTAAGCTCGTGGCCACCGATCCGCGCAGGCTGAGAGGCGTCGTTCTCCGTCATGACCGTCCTTTCCGGGATTGCGTCATGAACGAAGGACATTTAACCAAATACGCCCCATACACATCAGAGGTTTCGGCCGCTCGCCTGACTACCCGCTGTCAACGAGCACCCGGGCGCCGAAGCGCGACACCGGTCGTGACGGCGGCACGAGGAGGGGACGGCATCCCGCCGTCCGGCGTCGCGGCGTCCGCGACGTGCGAGAGGCCGCCCGTACGGCGACGGCGACGGCGACGGCCCGCGCCTGTGGAAGAAGCCCCGGCACCCTCGCCAGGGCCCCTGCCCGTAATCATTTCGTGGCGGATTCGATGTTCTGTCGGTAGGTGCCGATGACCCGCGAAGCCTCCTGGAGCTCCTCGGTCATGCGCTGGAACGCCGTGCGGTAGTTCTGCCACGCCTGCTGGAAACGCTGGGCGCCCGGCCCCGTCCACGCGGTGCCGACCTTGGCGGCCTCGCGGTCGAGCGCGGTCATCGTGGTGCGGACCGCCTCGGACTGCTGGGTGAACTGGGTGGACATCTGCTGCATTTCCGCGGGGTCGCCGCCGAGCATGCTCTGACTCATGCACACCTCCTGGGGGAACCTGTGAAAGCGCCCTCAGGCTAAGGCGGCCCATCACCCATCGCCCCTGTTATGCCGAGCGGCTATGGTCTAGCGGAGGATCGTTCGTCTTCATCGGAAGCGGAGACTTCCCATGCGCGAGGTTGTGGTCACCGGCGGCGGCACCGGCATCGGATACGCCATTGCGGCGGCGTTCGTCTCGCTGGGCGACCGCGTCACGATCACCGGGCGCCGCGAGAGTGTGCTGAAGGAGGCCGCGGAGCGCCTGGGCGCCTCCTGCGTGCCCTTCGACGCCGCCGACCCCGCCGCGGTGAACGACGCGCTCGCCGACCTGCCCGCGCACGTCGATGTGCTGGTCAACAACGCCGGCGGCAACACCAACCTCGACCGGGGCCAGCCCGCCGTGCCAGCGGAGGTGGCGGAGGCATGGTGGGCCAACCTCAACGCCAACCTCATGTCCGCCGTGCTCGTCACCACCGCGCTCGCGCCGCGCATCGCCAGGGACGGCCGGGTCGTCTCGATCGGCTCCATCGCCGCGCGCGGCACCGGCTCAGGCTCGTACGGCGCCGCCAAGGCCGCCCTGGAGTCCTGGACCGCCGACCTGGCCGCCGAGCTCGGCCACAGGGGCATCACCGCGAACGTCGTCTCGCCCGGCCTCGTCGTGGACACCGAGTTCTTCCGCGGCCGGCTGACCGAAGACGGCATCAGGGCCCGCGTGGAGAATACGCGTAACGGCCGCCCTGGCAATCCGGCCGATGTGGCCGATACCGTTCTGTTCCTGGCTTCAGCGGGTGCCAGGCACGTGACTGGGCAAGTGGTTCACGTGAACGGCGGCGCATACCTGGGCCGCTGAACCGCAACTCGGGCAGCAGGAAGGACTTACGTCGGTGCGGAAGGTTCTGATCACCAACCGCGGCGAGATCGCCGTACGCGTGGCCCGTGCGTGTAAGGACGCCGGGATCGGCAGCGTGGCGGTATACGCCGACCAGGACCTCGACGCCCTGCACGTCAGGGTGGCGGACGAGGCGTACGCGCTGGGCGGGCAGTCGCCGGCGGAGACCTACCTCGACGTCGCCAAGCTGCTCGACGTCGCGCGGCGCTCCGGGGCCGACGCCGTCCACCCCGGCTACGGCTTCCTGGCCGAGAACGCCGCCTTCGCGCAGGCCGTCATCGACGCGGGGCTGATCTGGATCGGCCCGCCTCCCGCCGCGATCGCCGCGCTCGGCGACAAGGTGCAGGCCAGGCACATCGCCCAGAAGGTCGGCGCGCCGCTGGTCGCGGGCACGAAAGACCCGGTGTCCGGGGCCGCCGAGGTGGTGGCGTTCGCCGAGGAGCACGGGCTGCCGATCGCGATCAAGGCCGCGTACGGCGGCGGCGGGCGCGGCATCAAGGTGGCGCGCCGGATCGAAGAGGTCGCCGAGCTGTACGAGTCGGCGGTGCGCGAGGCGGTCGCGGCGTTCGGCCGCGGCGAGTGCTTCGTCGAGCGCTATCTCGACCGGCCCCGCCACGTCGAGACGCAGTGCCTGGCCGACCGGCAGGGCAACGTGGTCGTGGTCAGCACCCGCGACTGCTCGCTGCAGCGCCGCCACCAGAAGCTGGTGGAGGAGGCGCCGGCGCCCTTCCTGTCGGAGGAGCAGATCGACGTCCTCTACGCCAGCTCCAAGGCCATCCTGAAAGAGGCCGGCTACGTCGGAGCAGGCACGTGCGAGTTCCTCGTCGGCCAGGACGGCACGATCTCCTTCCTTGAGGTGAACACGCGCCTGCAGGTCGAGCACCCGGTCACCGAGGAGGTCTCCGGCATCGACCTGGTGCGCGAGATGTTCAGGATCGCCGACGGCGAGCCGCTCGGCTACGACGACCCGGTGCTGCGCGGGCACTCGATCGAGTTCCGGATCAACGCCGAGGACGCGGGGCGCAACTTCCTTCCCGCGCCCGGCACGCTGACCGTCATGCGCCCGCCGTCGGGGCCGGGGGTCCGGCTCGACGCCGGCTACGAGGCGGGGATGACGGTCCCTCAGACGTTCGACTCGCTCGTGGCCAAGCTGATCGTGACCGGGCGGACGCGCCAGGAGGCGCTGGAGCGGTCGCGGCGGGCGCTGGCCGATTTCGCGATCGAGGGCATGCCGACCGTGTTGCCGTTCCACGAGGCCGTCGTCGGCGACCCGGCCTTCGTCTCGTCGCCGTTCACCGTGCACACCCGCTGGATCGAGACCGAGTGGGACAACACGGTCGCTCCGTACACGGGTGAGGTCGCCTCCGGCGAGGCTCCCGAGCGCGAGTCGGTGACCGTCGAGGTCGGCGGCAAGCGCCTCGAAGTGGTGCTGCCCGCGGGCCTGGGGGCGGCCTCCGCCACGACCTCCGCCGGGGCCGGCGCGAAGGCGCCGAGGCGCGGCGGCGGGGGCGCCAAGAAGGCGGCGGCGGGCGGCGACGCGCTCGTCAGCCCCATGCAGGGCACCATCGTCAAGATCGTGGCCGGTGACGGCGCCGTCGTCGCCGAGGGCGACACGGTCGTGGTGCTGGAGGCCATGAAGATGGAGCAGCCACTCACCGCGCACAAGGCGGGGACGGTCACCGGACTCTCCGCGGCCGTGGGGCAGACGGTCACCTCTGGCGCCGCGATCTGCATGATTAAGGATTCGTGACGGGGCGCCGCCCCGCGTCTTTGCCCGCGGGGCGGCAAATGGGGCATCTACGGTCCAGGATCTTCGCCCGCGTTGTGCTCCCACGCGCTCTTGGGCGGGTAACGTTTGGGTGAGGAACTTTGCCGACCGCCCGTTCGTCCTCATGGGCGAAGGAGGCTTGCTGCCAATGACCCATTCGCTGCGCCGAGCAGGGGCCGCGATCGCGGCTCTGATCGCCGGTCTAATCGTCGTTCTTGCGTTGTCCCCTGCCGCCAACGCGGCGGCCGATCTCCCTGACGCACAGTCAGTTGTGTCCTTCTGGAAGGACAAGCAGGACCCGCTCTTCGTCCAGTCGGGCTCGCCCTTGACCTCTGATCAGCAGAGCGAGATCCGTGACGCGCTGAAGGGGGCCGACACCAAGATCTACGCTGTGGCGCTCCCCGACGGCACGGTCAACGACTCCTCCATCAAGACCTACATGACCGAGCTCAACTCCACGCTGACCGCGGCGGGCCGGCCTAGGGCCACCTTCGCGGTGCTCGACGGCATGACGCTGTTCGCCGCCTCCAGCGCCCTGCGCCAGCCGGGCCTGGCGGGCGAGCTGGCCAACCGCGCGGTCAGCTCCAACGAGGGCAACGTCGTCGACGGCATGAAAGACTTCGCCAACCGCGTCGACCTGGCCGCGCAGGGCAAGCGCTCCGCGCTCGACTCCGGCAGCCAGGCCAACCCCGGCGCCGGCGGCACCGCCGCGCTGATCGCCCTGGGCACGCTCGTGGTCGTCGGTGGCGGGGGCTACTTCCTCTACTCCAGCAACAAGAGGAAGAAGAAGGCCATCCAGGACGCGAAGGACCTCGCCGCGGTCAAGCAGACCGTCGACGAGGACGTCACCAAGCTCGGCGAGGAGATCACCACTCTCGACACCGACGTGACGCTGTCCGGCGAGAGCGGCAAGCACATCGACGAGTGGCAGACGGCGCTCGACTCCTACGAGAAGGCCAAGACCCAGCTCGCCGCCGTGGAGCGTGCCGACCAGGTCCGCGAGGTCACCCAGACCCTCGAGGACGGCCGCTACGCGCTGGCCGTGGTGAAGGCCAAGGTCAACAACGACCCCGTGCCCGAGCGGCGCGCGCCCTGCTTCTTCAACCCGCAGCACGGCCCGTCGGCCCGTGACGTGCGCTGGGCCCCGCCCGGCGGCGCGGTACGCGACGTGCCCGCCTGCAAGATGGACGCCGAGGCGGTGGAGCGCGGCTTCGACCCGCAGATGCGCGAGGTCATGGTCGACGGCCAGCGCCGCCCCTACTACGACGCGGGCCCGGCCTACCAGCCCTACGCCTACGGCTACTACGGCGGCTTCGGCGACATCATGACCGGCATGTTCATCGGCACCATGATGGGCAGCATGCTCAGCGGCGGCTTCGGCTTCGGCGGCTGGGGCGGCGGCTACGAGGGCGCCGGTGGCGACCTCGGCGGCGACTTCGGCGGCGGCGACGCCGGCGGCGGCTGGGGTGACTTCGGCGGCGGCGGCGACTTCGGCGGCGGAGATTTCGGCGGCGGCGACTGGTGACGCGACACCACCGACAGTTCTAGTTCGGCAGGAGGAGCGCTCCCCCGCGAGGCCCGGCACACGGGCTTCCGCGGGGGAGCGCTCCGCTTTCTCCCCAGCCCGCGGCCACCGGGCGCATGACCGCAGAGGCCGCGACCACCGGGTGCATCACCGCAACCCGCGGCCACCAGGTTGCATGACCGTCGAGACCACCTCACGCGCCTCGGCGGGCGGCGTGAAGGGGCGTTCCATCGGGCACCATGAGGGGCATGCTCATCGTCATGGGTGGCCTGCCCGCGACCGGGAAGACGACGCTCGCCCGCCTCCTGGCCCGTCGCATGGGCGCGATTCACCTGCGTATCGACACCATCGAGCAGGCGATCGTGCGCTCGGGCCTGGCCCGCCCGCCGCTCGGGCCCGTCGGCTACTTCATCGGCTACGCCCTGGCCGAGGAGCATCTCGGCCAGGGGCTGACCGTGATCGCTGAGTCGGTCAACCCGCTCCTGGTCACCCGTGACGCCTGGCGCGCCGTCGGGGTCGCGGCGGGCGTACCGGTCGCCGAGGTGGAGGTGGTCTGCTCCGACCACGCCGAGCACCGCGACCGCGTGACCTCGCGCTCGATCGACATCTCCGACCTGCGGCTCCCCAAGTGGCAGGAGGTGGTGGAGCGCGAGTACGAGCCGTGGCACCGGGAGCACATCATCGTCGACACGGCCGGCCGGACGCCGGAGGAGTCACTCGCCGCCCTCATACACCGGCTCGACCAGGCGAGTCCGTAGCGCCCCTGTGTGCCCCGCCTCGCAAGTCCGTAGCCGCGCCCCTGTGCCCGGCTCGCAAGTCCGTTGCGCCCCCGAGTGCCCCGGCTTGACGTTTGGCTAGGCTCCGGCCATGGGCGATCACGTGCGCCTGCTCTGCATGCGCCACGCGGAGTCGGAGAACATCACCACCCGAGCCGCCGGGCTGATCAGGCCACGCGGACTGAGTGAGGCCCGACGCTGATCGTCACATCGACGTGCCCGCCGAGAGCGGCAGCATAAGCCCTGATGGTCTCCAACTCCATCGAGTCAAGGTCACCGTTCTCGATCTGGGAAACTCGTGCTTGGGATATCCGGAGTGCGGATGCCACATCGGCCTGGGTCTTGCCGAGAGACATACGAAGTTCCTTGAGGTGGTGACCTGCGACATATGCGTCCAGTTGTGCGTCGGCAGCGGCCTGGCGCTCGGGGTCTGCCAGCTCGGGGTGCAGTCGATGCGCTTCCGCCTTGACCTCACGCCAACTGCGTCCAGGGCTCATCTTCCACTCTCCCTTTTCTCTACCGACTTGGTGGCGCGGTATTCGGCGTATCGTGCCTTCGCCAAAGGGATCTCGTCGTACCACCGCGACCACTTGCCAGCTTTATCTCCGGCCACAAGGAAGATCGCCTCCCGGTCCGGATCGAAGACGAAAACAATCCTGATCTCAGTTCACTTCCGTGACCCTGGGCGGAGTTCCTTGAGGTTTCTCATCTCTCCGTCCACCAGGGTGTCCACCAAAGGGCGCCCGAGTGCGGGGCCGGCCTCCGCAAGGCGATCGATCGCCCTTTCGATCAAGGTGGCAGACTCCGGGTCGCTCTCGCAGAGCTTGAGAAACCATTATTCGACAGGTTCGAGCAGCACATCTCCCAGGCCACACCGGCCAATATAATGTCTAACTTATGCGGCGTCTAAAGCGCTGGGCCATCACGGTGGAGATGGCGGGTCAGGACCGCGGCAGCTCGTACGCCACGTAGGCGGCGACCCTGGTTCAGCCCTTGATGGCCCCCACGATGACGCCCTTGGTGAAGTGGCGCTGCACCAGCGGGTAGATGATCAGGGCGGGCACCACGGCGATCACCACAATGGCCATCTTGATCGCCAGTGTCGGCGGGGCGTCGCCCGTCACCCCCGCCGTCGCGCTGGGCAGCGGGTTGGAGTCGACCACGTACTGTCGCAGGATGAGCGCGAGCGGCCACTTGCGGGTGTCGTCGATGTAGAGCATCGCGTTGAACCAGGCGTTCCAGTAGCCGACCGCGTAGAACATCGCGATGACCGCGGTGACCGCCTTGGACATGGGCAGGACGATCCGCCACAGGATGCGGAACTCGCCCGCCCCGTCGATGCGCGCGCTGTCGAGGATCTCGCCGGGGATGTTCATGAAGAACGAGCGGAGCACGACCACGTTGAACGCCGAGACGGCCGTCGGCAGGATCAGCGACCAGTAGCTGTCCTTCAGCCCGAGCCCGCTCACCATCAGGTAGACGGGGATGATGCCGGGGAAGAACACGAACATCAGCAGCACGCTGAACAACAACGGCCGGTGCAGGAACGAGCCGGGCCGCGACAACGAGTACGCCCCCAGCACGCTCACCCCGGTGCTGATCAGCGTGCCCACGACGGTCACGCCGGTGCTGACGAGCACGGCCCTGCTGACCACGGTGTCGGAGAAGATCTGCCGGTACGCCTCGAACGTGATGCCGTCGGGCACCAGCACGAGCCCGCCCACCCGGTTGACGGTGGCCGACGAGCTGAGGCTGGTGAGCACGATCGTGTAGAGCGGGCCGAGCACGGCCACGACGATCAGGGCCACCAGCGTGCCCTTGCCGAGCTGCGCGGCGGGCGAGGGCCGCTCCTCCCAGGGCGCCAGCCTGGCGGGCCTGCCCCTGCGGCGTCTGGACGTCAGCACTGTCATGATCGTGAATACACCCCTCGCTCGCCGAGCGTGTGCGCCACCCGGTTGGCCGCCAGGATGAGCAGCAGCCCCACCAGGCCCTTGAACAGCCCGGCCGCGGCGCCGTACCCAAGGTCGCCGGTGCGCAGGCCCGACCAGTAGACGAACGTGTCGAACACTTCGGACGCCTCGCTGCCGACGGCGCTGCGCTGCAGCATGAACTGCTCGAATCCGACGTTGAGCGCGTCTCCCAGCCGCAGGATGAGCAGCAGCACGATGACCGGCCGCAGCCCTGGCAGGGTGATGTGCCACATGCGCCGCCATCGGCGGGCGCCGTCCACGGCGGCGGCCTCGTACAGGTTCGGGTCGATGGTGCTGAGCGCGGCCAGGAAGATGATCGCGCCCCAGCCGGCGTCCTTCCAGATCGTCTGGGACGTGATGAGCAGGATGAACGTGTCGGAGTTGGTCATCCAGTCGACGGCCTCGCGCCCGTTGTCCCGCAGGATCTGCGCCAGCAGCCCGGCGCCGCCGAACATCTGCTGGAAGATGGCCACGACCAGCACCCAGGAGAAGAAGTACGGCATGTAGACCACGCCCTGCACGAACGCCCTCAGCCGGGCCGAGACGATGCTGTTCAGCAGCAGGGCCAGCATGATCGGCACGGGGAAGTAGAAGACGAGCTGGAAGGCGGTGATCGACAGGGTGTTCAGCATCGCGCGCAGGAACTGCGGGTCCTGGAAGAGCAGCGCGAAGTTGGTGAAGCCGATGATCGGGCTGCCGGTGATGCCGCCGGTGTAGGGGTTGTAGTCCTGGAACGCGATGACGTTGCCCAGCGCGGGGATCCACCAGAAGGCCAGGACCACCAGCAGCATCGGCAGGTTCATGACCAGCAGCGGCCAGTCCCTGCGTGCCTTGGCCCGCCAGGAGAGCTTGTGCGGCGGTGCTGCGTGACCTGGTGTGCGGGTGCCGCGCCGGGCGGGCCGCTTGGCCGTCATCGTGCCCATGGGAGGTCCTTCGCGCCCATGGACGTCACAGCCTGCCGTTCTCGCGCGCGACCTTCATGTAGAACTCGCGCGCCTCGTTGCCACCCTGGTCCTGCCACTCCTTGACGATCTTGGGCCATTCGGAGAGCGGCCGCTTGCCGCGGAAGACCTCGTTCATCTTGTCCTCGGTGGGCGTCGCCAGGCCCGCCATCTTGGAGGGGGTCTCCACGCGAATGCCCACGAACGGGTCGTTGTCCAGGATGGCGGCGGCCTTCGTCTGCCAGTCGTGCTGGGCCTGGACCAGGCCGTCGTACTGGCTCATGGAGTTGGCCGGCGGTCGGCCCGACAGGAACATGTACGTGGGCGCGATCTCCTTGCGCCCGAGCGCGGTCTGCTTGACCTTGCCGTTCTCGACGTCGTAGTGCTCGCCCTCAACGCCGTTGTTGACCAGCTCGTACTCCTGCGTGCCGAACGGTCCCGAGCACCAGTTGGCCAGCGCGAGCAGCTCGCGGGTGCGGGCCTCGCCGAGGCCCTTCTTGATGAAGCAGAACATGCCGGCAGGCTCGTTCCGCCACATGATCGTCTTGCCGCCGGGCTTGGCCGGGTAGGGGTCGACGGCCTGCATGTCGAACTTGGGGTTGTCGGGCAGGAACCGGCCCAGGCTCTCGTGCCAGGAGCCCGGCCCGTCGCGGTAGATGATCATCTGGCCGCTGCCGAAGATGCCTTTGTTGTCGGCGTCCTTGTTGGCGACGATGTCGGGGTGCACGTAGCCGGCCGCGAAGAGCTTGACCATGAACTCGACCGACGCGGCGAACTCGGCGGTCTCGTACTTGTACTCGAGCGTGCCGTCGCTCTTCTTGCGCCACTCGCGCGGCGCGCCGAAGGCCCGCTGCATCTCCTGCTCCATGCCGCCGCCGAACGCCCAGCGCTTCTTCTTGGCGTCGGTGATGGCCTTGCCGAGCGGGAGCAGGTCGTCGCCGCTCTTGGGCTGCTCCAGGCCCAGTTCTTCCAGGACGTCCTGGCGCACGAAGGTGACGAACGGGAACGGCTCGTTCTGCCAGGGGATACCCTGCAGGACGCCGCCGAAGACGCCGTACTGCCAGGCTGCGGTGTCGTAGTTGGCCAGCAGCGGGAACTCCTTGGCCTTGTCGCCGGCCAGGTAGGGCGACAGGTCGGCGAAGAGCTTGTTGGCCGCCTCCGTGAACCGCGCGATCGTGATGATCTCCCAGCCCGGGATCTGTATCATCTCCGGCACGTCGCCGCTGGCCAGCAGGGTGCTGACCTTCTGCCCGTAGGTGTTGCCGTCGGAGATGTTGAAGCGGACGGTCCCGCCGAGGCGTTCGTTGACGGCGTCGTAGTAGGAGTTGTCGCCCAGGCCGGGCGGCACCGTGCCCCAGAGCGGCGTCATCGCGGTCACCTCTTTGCCGCTGGTCAGCGGCTTGGTGGCGACGGCCTGGACCATGGAGGCGGGGCGGGTCAGGAAGCCGGGCGCGACGAACTCGCTGCCGGGCAGGTCGGGCTTGAGCCCGGGGATCTCGAACGGGATGCGGGTCGGCACAAGGCTCTTGAGCTTGTCGGCCGCCACGGCGGTGCCCTTGGAGGTCGCCTTCTTCTCGGCGCAGCCCGCTACCAGAACACTCGCTCCGACCAGGCCGAGAAACCCGCGGCGCGTTGTGGTGGTTGGCATGGCTCGCTCCCTTCTCCGAGTGAGGGATTGGCCTCATAATTAGTTGGTATTTCAGCCAAACAAATTAGTAGACTGTCAGCGTTGGCCACAAGGACCGGGACGGTCACAGGTTGATACTGACGGGAAACCTGCTACGCGGCGGCGCCTCTCGCGAGCAGGTTCCTCGTTAGGGAAGGGAGCCTGCGATGCGGCATGCTGGGGTCATCTCTTGGCGGGAACGGGGCTGATATTGATCACTTCTACGACCGGCCCTCAGCCGGCCGACTTCGCCGACGTGCGTGCCACCAACCTCGCGGTCGTGCTGCGCTTCGTCCGCGAGCACGCGCCGTGCTCGCGGGCCGACATCGCGGCGTCCACCGGGCTGAACAAGGCGACGGTGTCGAGCCTGATCGCCGACCTCATCGACCGGCGGCTGGTACGCGAGACGGGCCTGACGGAGAACCGGGTCGGCAGGCCGGCCACGATGCTCGTGCTCGACGGCTCCCCGTACGCGGCCATCGGGGTCGAGATCAACGTCGACCACGTGTCGGCCGTGGCCACCGGCCTGGCGGGCGAGCGGCTGCTGACGTGGCGGCGCGCGTTCTCCGGGGGCGACTCGGTCAACCAGGGCATGGCCAACGTCGGGGCGATCGTCAGGCGCGTGGTCAGCCGCATGGCCAAGGAGGACCGCCAGGTGCTGGGCCTGGCCGTGGCCGTGCCGGGCCTGGTCGACGTGCAGGGCACCGCGCGCATCGCGCCCAACCTGGGCTGGCGTGACGCCGACATCGGCGGCGACCTGGCCAAGGCGTTGCGCGACCCCGGCTTCCCCATCCAGGTCGACAACGACGCCAACCTCGCCGCGCTGGCCGAGCAGCGCTTCGGCGCGCACGCCGGAGCCTCCGACCTGGTCTATCTCACCGGCGAGATCGGCGTGGGGGCGGGCATCATCCTCGACGGGCGGCTGCGCAGAGGGCGCCTCGGCTACAGCGGTGAGATCGGCCACGTGCAACTCGATCCCGACGGCCCCGCGTGCCACTGCGGGCGGCGCGGCTGCCTGGAGGTCATGGCGGGCGTCGGCGCCGTGCTGCGCAAGGACCTGTCTCCGGCCGAGGTGCAGATGGAGATCGAGGAGGCGGTGCGGCTCGCCCGCGCCGGCGACCCCGGCACCCTGGCCACGCTCGACGCGGTGGGCAGGAGCCTGGGCAAGGGCGTGTCCATCCTGGCTAACCTCCTCAATCCCGAGGTGGTGGTCCTGGGAGGCTACTACGTGCCACTGGCCCCGTGGCTGCTGCCCGCCGTCCACGACGAGCTGGGCGACCGCGTGATCGCCTCCGAGGCCGGAGGGTGCCAGGTCGTGGCCTCCACACTGGGCCACGACGCGGCGGCGCTCGGTGGCGCCGCACGGGTGCTCGACTCCATCGATTCGGGAAGATTGCCGGGAGGATTGTCGCGAATCCCTTGACCTCGGTCACCGGGACGTGCACCCTTCAGTCAACCCACCGAAATGTCCGCGTAACTTCGCCAGGCCGGTCGTCGAAGCGCTTCGACACTCTCTGAGGGATGACCATGCAAGAACCGTTCCGCGACCCAGCGCTCCCGCTCCCCGCCCGGATCGACGACCTGATGCGCAGGCTCACCCTTGAGGAGAAGACGGGCCTGCTCCACCAGTACCAGGCCCCGGTCGAACGGCTGGGTGTCGGGGCGTTCCGCACCGGCACCGAGGCGCTGCACGGCCTGGCCTGGCTCGGCCCGGCCACCGTGTTCCCTCAGGCCGTCGGGCTGGCCTCGACCTGGGACCTCGACCTCGTCCGCAGGGTGGGCGAGGCGGTCGGTGACGAGGTGCTGGCCTTCCACCACAAGGATCCGGCCGGCGCGGGGCTCAACGTGTGGGCCCCCGTGGTCAACCCGCTGCGCGATCCCCGGTGGGGGCGGAACGAGGAGGGATATTCCGAGGACCCGTGGCTCACCGGCGTCACGGCGACGGCGTTCGCGCTCGGACTGCGTGGGAGCGCTCCCGAAACGCTGAAGACCGCCCCCACGCTCAAGCACTTCCTCGCCTACAACAACGAGACCGACCGCTGCACGACCTCCAGCAGCCTGCCGCCCCGGGTGTTGCACGAGTACGAGCTGCCCGCCTTCCGGCCCGCCATCGAGCAGGGCGCGGCGGTGGCCGTCATGCCGTCGTACAACCTGGTCAACGGGCGGCCTGCGCATCTCAGCCCGCTGATCGGGCAGGTGCTGCGGGCCTGGGCGCCCGGCGACCTGCTGGTGGTCAGCGACGCGTACGCGCCGGGCAACCTCACCTCGCTGCAGGGCTACCACGACACGCAGCCCGAGGCGTACGCGCACGCGGTCAAGGCCGGGATCGACAGCTTCACCCAGGACGACGACCGTGCGCAGCCCACACTCGGGCACCTGCGCGAGGCGCTGCGGCTCGACCTGCTCACGGAGGAGGACGTCGACGGCGCCGTACGGCACGCGCTATCGATCCGGTTCCGGCTCGGCGAGTTCGACCCCGCGACGCCGTACGACGACATCACCGACAACGTGGTCAACTGCCCCGGGCACCAGGCGCTGGCCAGGGAGGCGGCGCGGCGCTCGTTCGTGTTGCTGCGGAACGACGGCCTGCTCCCGCTGGACGGGACCGGCACGGTCGCGGTGATCGGCCAGCTCGGCGACGCCCTCATGGAGGACTGGTACAGCGGCACCCTCCCCTACGCCGTCACCGCGCGGGCGGGGCTGGCCGAGCGCTGCCGGACGGTGTTCTGCGAGGCCGTGGACCGGGTGACGCTGACCGCCGAGGCCGGGCCCGTGGCCGCCGACCCCGCCGGCGGGCCGCTCAGCGTGGGCGGCGCCGAGGCGGGCCGGTTCGACCTGTTCGACTGGGGTGGCGGCGCCTACGCGCTGCGGGCCGTGGCGACCGGGCGGTTCGTGTCGGTGGACGGCCAGACGCTGGTCAACGACCAGCCGGGGCCGAACGGGTGGGAGGTGCGCCAGACGTTCCGCATGGAGGAGCGCCCGCGCGGCACCCTCGCCCTGCGCCACATCTCGACCGGCTGCTACGTCGGCGCGGGCGCCGACGGCGTGCTGCGCCTGGTCGACGACGCCGACCAGGCCGTCTGGCTGGCCATGGACGTCGTCAGGAGCGGCACGGAGGAGGCCGCGAGGCTCGCCGCCGGCGCGGACGTCGCCGTCGTCGTGGTCGGCGACCACCCCCTCGTCAACGGCAGGGAGACCGAGGACCGCATGACCCTGGCGCTCGCTTCCGCCCAGGACGCCGTGGTGCGGGCCGTGCGCAAGGCGAACCCCCGCACCGTCATGGTCGTCACCAGCGGCTACCCGCTCACCTGGACCGACGGCGACGTGCCCGCCGTGGTGTGGTCGGCCCACGGCGGCCAGGAGTACGGCCACGCCCTGGCCGACGTGCTCTTCGGCGACGCCGACCCGGAGGGCCGCCTCACCCAGACGTGGTACCGCTCGGAGCAGGAGCTGCCCGACCTGCTCGACTACGACATCATCGCCTCCGACACCACCTACCAGTATTTCCGCGGGGTGCCGCTCCACCCGTTCGGCCACGGCCTCAGCTACACCACGTTCGGCTACGCCGGGCTGCGCGTGCGCCTCGACGGCGACGTGCTGCACGCCGAGGTCACGGTCACCAACACCGGCGCGCGGCCCGGCGTCGAGGTCGTGCAGTTCTACACGCACCAGCAGCGCTCCCGCGTCAAGCAGCCGCTGCGCCGCCTGCGCGGCTTCGAGAAGGTACGCCTCGCGCCCGGCGAGAGCCGTACGGTCAGCCTGGCGCTGCCCGTCTCCGAGCTGGCCTTCTGGGACGTGACCAGCAGCAGGTTCGTCGTGGAGCACGCGCCGCACCGGCTCATGGTCGGCCGCAGCGCCACCGACCTGCGCCTGAGCGCCCCCTTCGAGGTGGAGGGCGAGACCATCCCGCCCCAGTCGGGGCTGCTGCGCGCGGCCTGCCACGACGAGTACGACGCGATCACGTTCGTGGACGAGACGAAGGAGGACGGCGACGCCGTGCGGTCCGACGCGGAGGGCGCCTGGATCCTGTTCCGGCACGTCGACCTGACCGGCAGCGTGTCCTGCGTGGCGACGGCCGGCAGCGCGGAAGGCGGCATGATCACCATCCGCCGCGGCGATCCGCTCTACGGCCCTGCCCTGGCCACGCTGCCCGTGCCGCGGACCGGCCGCTACACCTACCACGCCGTCACGGCCTCCCTTGCGGACGTGGACGGTGTGCACGATCTTTATGTCGTGTTCGAGAACGACGGTGTGAGGCTGTCCCGGCTCGACTTCGGAGCCGGGACTTGAGCGGGCGCGCGGTCACGATCTCCGAGGTCGCCAAGCACGCGGGCGTGGCCGTCAGCACGGTTTCCTACGTGCTCAGCGGCAAGCGGACGATTTCGGCCGACACCAGGCGGCGGGTGCTCGACAGCATCAACGCTCTCGGCTACCACCCCAACGCCGGCGCCCGAGCCCTGGCCAGCAGGCGCTCCAACGTGATCGCGCTGGTGTTGCCGCTGCGGGCCGGCATGCACGTGCCCGTCCTCATGCGCTTCGCCAGCGCGGTCGTCACCGCCGCCCGCCGCTTCGACCACGACGTGCTGCTGCTGACCGCCGACGAGGGCACCGCCGGCATCCGGCGGGTGGCGGCCAGCGCGCTGGTGGACGCGCTCGTCCTCATGGACGTCGAGCTGGACGACCGCCGGGTGCCGCTGCTGCGCGAGCTGGCCGAGCCGAGCGTGCTCATCGGATTCCCCGCGGAACCCGCCGGGCTGACGTGCGTGGACCTCGACTTCGCAGCGGCCGGCGCACGCTGCGTCGAGCACCTGGCCGAACGCGGCCACGACGAGATCGCGCTGCTGGGGGCGCCGTCCGTGGTCTATGAGCGGGGCACCGGCTTCGCCCGGCGCACCCGGGAGGGGTTCGTGGAGGCGGTGGACGCCCACGGCCTCAAGGGGGTGGCGCTGGCCTGTGAGGAGACGTTCGACGAGGTGTACGAGACCGTCCGCGACCTGCTGCTCGACCAGCCCGGCCTGTCGGGGCTGGTCGTGCACAACGAGGCCGCGGTCGGGCACGTGCTCGCGGCGCTGCGCCAGCTGGACCGGCGGGTGCCGCACGACGTGGCCGTGGTGGCGATCTGCCCCGACGACGTGGCCGAGCGCGCCAGCCCGCCGCTGACCTCGGTGCTGATCCCGGCGGAGGAGGTGGGCAGGGAGGCCGTCCGCCTGGTCATGGACAAGCTGGAGGGCCGCGCGGTGCCCGACTCCACCCTGCTAGCCCCGCAGCTCGCCGTCCGCGCCAGCACCTGAGAGGGCGCGGGTCGTGACGCGCCGGCCCCGGCCGCGTCAGCGTCGGTGGCCGACGACGCCGACGGGGACGGCGGCGTCCACGGCGCGGATCACCGGCTCGGCCGCGTCCGGCCCCGCCGTGCCGTAGAGCTCGATCAGCTGCAGGTCGGCCGCCATCTTCCCGGCCACCTCGGCGGCGGCCGCCGCGTCCGGCACTCCGACCACGGTGGTGCTGCCGCCGCCGTCCTTGTCGTGCACGACGCGATCGGCGACGGGGTCCGCCCCTTCGTGCACGATGATGAACGCCTCGGACAACGCCTCCCCGGCCTCGAACCTGGCCTTGAAGGACGCCACGCTGGTCAGCGACTCGAACCCGTAGTAGATCGCCCCCACCGGCACCCTGCCGCCGGACGCTCTGACGGCCTCCGCGTGCCAGAGGGCACCGAAGCCGCCGCAGAGCTCGACCTGGTCCACCCCTTCCGCCACCAGACCGGTCACCAGCTCCGCCATCTGGGCGGGCTCCCCGACGGCGCGTACGCGGGTGCGTCCGCTCGCGTTCTGGATCACCAGCACGTCGGTCCCCGGGTCGGCGCCGGCCTCCTCGTAAATGATCACTCTGTCCTTCGACATGGCGCTGCTCCTTCTCTTGTAGTGCTCTTCACCTTGCCACCTCAACTAAGGTTCAGGTCAACTGCCGCCGACATCACCACCCCCGTACCAGATTCGCCGACTCGCGAACGGTCGGCGCTCGGACGGGATGAACATGGCCGAGATCGGCAGGATGGTCGGCCGCATCGGCCTGTTCTGGCCGCCCGATGCAGGGGCCGTCGAGATCGGGCACGGCGGGGCTGCGGCGTTGGAGCGCCGGCGCCGGGACCGTGCGTTACCGCACCACGACCGGCGCGAGAACACGAACCTCCGCCCCGGAGTAGTTCCCGCTCGGGGCGGCGGCCGGGTGACGGCCTAGCATCGGAGGGGTGGAGGTTCCCGGCGCGGAGGAGCGGCCCCCGGCGCCCGTGGCCGTGTTCGAGCAGCAGCGGCCACGGCTGTTCGCGCTGGCTTACCGCCTGCTCGGCTCCGCCGCCGAGGCCGAGGACATGGTGCAGGAGGCGTACGTACGCTGGAGCCAGGCCGGGCCGGTCGAGGTGCCCGCGGCCTGGCTGACCAGAGTGGTCACCAACCTGTGCCTCAGCCAGCTCGCCTCCGCGCGGCGGCGGCGGGAGAGCTACGTGGGGGCCTGGCTGCCCGAGCCGGTGCTGACCGGCGACGGCGCGCTCGGGCCGCTGGAGACCGTCGAGCAGCGCGAATCGGTGTCCCTGGGCGTGCTCATCCTGCTGGAACGGCTGACGCCGACGGAGCGGGCGGTGTTCGTGCTGCGGGAGGCGTTCGGGCACGGCCACGCCGAGGTCGCGGGCATCCTCGGCATCACCGAGGCGCACTCCCGCCAGGTGCACCGCCGGGCCAGGGCGCACCTCGGCGAGCCGCGCAAACGGTTCGAGAGCGACCGCGAGCACCATCGCCGGATCGTGCGGGGGTTCCTGCGGGCGACACTCGGCGGCGACGTGGCGGCGCTTGAGCAACTGCTCGCCGACGACGTGGTGGCCTGGGCTGACGGCGGCGGCACCGCCACCGCCGCCCGCCGCCCGGTGTACGGGCGAGCGAGGGTGCTGCGTTACCTGCGCGGGCTCGCCCACCGTCCCGAGGCGGCCTCGATCGCGTGGGACATCGTGGAGGTCAACGGCGAGCCCGCCGTCGTCGTGCGTGACGCCGGCGGCGGCCTGCTCGCGGTCTTCGCCGTGGAGATCGCGGACGGGCGGGTCGCCGCGGTCAGGACCATCGTGAGCCCGGCCAAGCTCGCCTTCGCCGCCACGCAGCTCATGTGAGCACCGTCACAGGCCCTGTGTGTCACGAACGGCCGGGCTCGCCGGTTCAGGTGGGGACTCGATCGGAGGAACCATGACGAACCACATCGTGGTACTGGGAGCCGGATACGCCGGGCTGGGGGCGGCCAAACGCGCCGCCCGCCGGCTGCGCTCGACGGGCGCACAGGTGACGCTGGTCAACGCGGCCGACCGGTTCGTTGAGCGGGTGCGGCTGCACCAGTTCGCGGCGGGGCAGCGGTTGCCCGACCTGCCGCTGGCCGGCCTGCTCGGCGGCACCGGCGTCGAGCTGGTGGTGGCCGAGGTGACCGGGCTCGACCTTCAGGAGCGGACGGTCCAGCTGAGCGGGCCGCCGTACACGCTGAGCTATGACGTGCTGGTCTATGCCCTCGGCAGCGCCGCTGACCTGGACACCGTGCCGGGGGTGCGCGAGCACGCGTGCCCGATCGCGACGGCGGGCGACGCCGTACGGCTGCGGGCGCGGCTGCGGGCACAGCCGGCCGGGCCAGGACCGGTGACCGTGGTGGGCGGCGGGCTCACCGGGATCGAGACGGCGGCCGAACTCGCCGAGACACACCCGGGGCTGCGGGTCGAGCTGGTCTGCGCCGGCCCCGTCGGCCCTGGCCTGTCCGTACGGGGCCGCCGCCACATCCACCGGGCCTTCGCCCGCCTCGGCGTCGTGGTACGCGAGCACGAACCCGTCGCCAAGGTCGGCCCCGACGGCGTCCTGCTGGAGACCGGCGACGAGGTGCCCGCGCGGACGGTGGTGTGGGCGGCCGGGTTCCGCGTCTCCCCGCTGGCCGCCGCGTCGGGGCTGCGCACCGATGAGGAGGACCGTATGGTCGTCGACCGGTCGCTGCGCTCGGTGTCGCATCCTGAGGTGTTCGGCATCGGCGACGCGGCGGCGCCGCCCGGTGAGCGGTCGTTGATGTCGTGCCAGACCGGGCTGCCCATGGGCCTGTGCACAGGCGACGCCGTGGCCGACCTGGTGACCGGGCGGGAGCCCCGGCGGGCCAGGTTCCGCCACGTCTGGCGGAACATCAGCCTGGGCCGCCGCGACGGCGTCACCCAGTTCACCCGCGCCGACGACAGCCCGCTGGACGTCGTGCTCACCGGCCGTGCCTCCGCCGCCTTCAAGGAGACCATCATCCGCGGCACCGTCTGGATCATGCGCCGTCCCGGCCCCTGGCTCTGATGGCCCGGACGAACCGGCGAGGCGCCCGTTTCCCGCGGGGAACGAGCGCCTCACGGGTCACGCCGGGGTGCAGGTGAGGGTGCCGGGCGAGGTGTGGGCGCCGTCGGCGTTGAAGCCGAACGACGCCGTCCCGCTGGGCGCCAGGTTGCCGTTGTAGCCGGCGTTCACGACGCTCACCTCGGCGCCCGTCTGGGTCTGTGCGCCGTTCCAGAGCTGGGTGATCTTCTGGTCGCCCGGCCAGGTCCAGCCGACCTTCCAGCCGTTGATCGGGGACGTGCCGGTGTTCTTGACCGTCACCTCCGCCTGGAAGCCGCCCGGCCACTGGTTGCCCGCCTTGTACGTGGCCGTGCAGCCCCCGTCCGCCGTGGGCGTGACGGTCGGGGTCACCGTGGGCGTGACGGTCGGGGTCACCGTGGGCGTGACGGTCGGGGTCACCGTGGGCGTGACGGTCGGGGTGACGGTGACGGGCGGGCCCGTGCGATCGCCGTAGATGATGCCGCGGCCGTTGGTGCCGAGGTAGACACGGCCGTGGACGCGCGGATCACCGGTGAGGGCCTCGCCCATGTTGCCCCACTGGTGTTCGTCGTCGTTGATCCTGAGCCAGCTCGCTCCGGCGTCGTCCGAGCGGTACAGGCCGGTGACGCCGTCGATGGTGGCCACGGCGAAGACCGCCATGTACGTCCCGCCGGGCGCGGCCTTGCCGAAGCCGACGTTCACCGACGTGGTGATGCCGGGCATCTTGGAGAAGGACGCCCCACGGTCCGTGGAGTGCCACAGGCCGCCGTCGCCGGCCAGCCACAGGTCGCCCTCGCGGCCGGGCACCGCCTTGAACTTGCCGCCGGCCGGCAGGCCGGTCGCGGCGGTGGCGGCGAACGTGGCGCCGCCGTCGGTGCTGCGGTAGAGGCGGCCGCCGCTCAGGCCGTAGAACGTCATCGGGTCGACCCGGTCGGACTCGACGACCGCGTCCGTGGGCAGGCCGGAGGCGGACTGCCAGGAGTTGCCGTAGCCGACCGAGTGGACCGGCGCCACGCCCTTGGGCGCCCAGACGAAGCGGGAGCCGTCGGCCGCCGCCGCCACCGTGCCGCCCTCGTTGACGCCGCCCGGCTCCGTGCCCTGGAACCAGTTGGCGCCGCCGTCCGTGGAGAAGGCCACGTGGCTGTCGCCAGGCCGGTCGGCGTCGGTGAAGTTGCCGGCCCGCACCATGACCGACGGGTTCTGCTCGGCGTAGTCGAGGCTGGTGGTGGAGGTGAACGTCGGCGAGGTGAACATCATCGGCGGCACGGCGTCGAGGTCGGTGTGGCGGAAGCCGGCGATGTCGCCCAGGCCGCTGACCAGGGGCGCGCCACTCGGCGGGCTGATCAGGTCGAGGACGGCCGTCTCCTCCAGGCCCCTGGCCATGGGTGTGATCGTGAACTGCTCGTCCGCGTCCCAGCGGGTGAGGTTCTCGGTGCCGTAGATGGTGGCGCCGGTGCCGTACATCATCCTGTCGGAGTCGAACGGGTCGATCTCCAGCGACTCGGTCATCCAGCCGAGCTTCGGCGCGGTCTCGGGGGGCTGCGGGTTACCGCCGAACGTCAGCCACGGGTTCTCCGAGATGTCCATCGTGTAGCGGAAGGTGCGGTTCGGGTACGACGCCCAGTCCCACACCCGGGTCCAGGTGGCGCCGGAGTCCGTGGACCGGAAGAAGATCACGTCCGGCCACCAGGAGATCTGGGTGGCGACCATGATCGTGGACGGGTTCTGCCGGTCGATGGTGAGACCGCTGTAGCCGAAGTAGTCGTCCTCGCTGGAGGACGGGATGGGGCTGATCTGGGTCCAGGCACCCGTCTCGGTGGTGTAACGCCACACGTCGCCCTTGGCCCCGTCGTACGGCCCGCCGGTGTCGCTCGTGGCGATGTAGAGGTAGCCGTTCTCCGTGTCCAGCACGCCCTTGTGCGGCAGGTAGCCGGTGGGCTGGCCGGCCACGCGCTGCCAGGTGGCGCCCGCGTCCGTGGTGCGGTAGACGCTGTTGTCCTTGTCGGCGACGCCCACGTAGATGGTCCTGGTGGCGGTGCCCTCGGCGGACGAGCGCGGGTCGTAGGTCACCCAGAGCACGCCGGGCTCGTGGCTGAGGTAGCCGTTGGGGTCGCTCGGGTCCTGGGCGTAGTTGCCGGGGTTGGGGAAGCTCGTCACCTCCGACCAGGTCGCGCCGTGGTCGGTGCTGCGCCACAGCCCGTTGCCGTTGGGGGCGCCGAAGTAGAGCACGCTGTTGTCGTTGGGGTCGACGGACAGCGCCTCGCCCATGCCGCGGCCGGGCATGTTGCCGCCGAGCTTGAACGGCAGCGGCGTGACCTGCCAGCTGTCGCCCTTGTCGGCCGAGCGCAGGATGGCTCCGTTGCCGGGGTCCCAGTCGTTGGTGTACATGCCGACGGCGGCGTACACGCGGTCGGTGTCGACGGGGTCGGTGGCCAGGCTGATCACGCCGTTGTAGCCCCACCGGTCCCAGCCCACCCAGTCGAGCAAGGGGGTCCACGACTTCGTGGACTGGTTCCAGCGGTAGGCCCCGCCGATGTCGGTGCGGGCGTAGATGAGGTTCCGCTCCGCCGGGTTGAAGATGATGCCGGGGACGAAGCCGCCGCCGTCGATCCTGACGTTCTTGTACGCGTACGGATCCGAGGCCACGGCCGACACCGGTGACATCCGCACGACCGCCGCCACGAGCAGGAGGACGGCGGTCGTGAGCATGACGAACAGTCTTCTTCGCATGCGCGGCTCTTCCTTTCCAGGCACGCCAGCAGGCGCCCCGAGGGCTTCAGATGACCCGCCATGCACGAGCAGAGTGCAGGACCCTGACCGTCGCCGCGCCTTCGCGCATGAGCTCATCAGAAGGCTCACACACGCCCGCGGCGATGGTCAATAGTTTGGATGGGCAACGAATTAAAGAAGATGCGGAGCCCGGCACGCCGGGCCCCGCATCACTGTCGAACCCCTGCTCACCGCCCGTACGCGGGCTGCCGACCGCGGTCGAGCGACCCAGGGACCGATCGCGAAGCCGGCGGGTGGACCGCGGCCCAGAGCGCGATCCCGATGTAGAGCACCTGCTCCGGGATCCGCTCCCACAGCGGCGAGGCCTCCCCGCCGGCGAGCGGCACGTCGGCCACGGCCGCGTGGATGTTGGCCGGCAGCAGGGCCACGAAGAGCAGCGCCAGGCAGATCCCCGCGGCCTTGCGGGTGCCGGCGAGCACGAGCCCGACGGCCCCGGCCAACTCCAGCACACCGGTCAGGTAGACCATCAGCGCGGGGAACGGCACGAACGGCGGCACCATGGCCAGCAGGTCGGCGTGGTTCGGCATGGCGGTCACTCCGGCCGGCACGAAATGCGCGCTTGCCGTCATGACCAGCATGACGGCCAGCCCGTGGGCCGCGCTGACCCGCCACGTGGCGAACCGCCGCACCCCCAGCGCTCCCAGCAGCCGGAACACCACCGTGGCGACCAGCAACACGATCACAGTCATACGTACCCTCCTTTGGATAGCACCACTATCCCACAATTTGGATAATATTGCTATCCAATATGGGAGGGCTTTCGTCTCGGTCCTGACCTAGCCGGTGAACGAGAGGTCCCTGATCCGCAGGTCACCCTTGAACACGAGGTAGAGATCGCCCTTGCCCGCCCTGAGCGTGGCGCTCGCCGTACCCCACTGGTAGATCCCGCCCGTGGCGGGCACCTGCGCGGTCGCGAGCAGCCGGCCCGCCGGCGAGCCCGAACGCACCTCGACGGCCCCGCCGCTCACCGACGCGACCCCGGCGGTGAACCGGGAGCCGTACGACGCGCGGGTGAAGGAGATCCAGTCGCCTTCCGAGCCCGCCACGGCCTCGCCGGCCGCCTTCGTCTCGTCCGCGAACGTCACGCCCCGGTAGTCGTCGAAGTCCATCGCCCGCGTGGTCCTGCCCAGGTCGCGCACGGGAATGGTCTCGCCCCGCACGCGCAGGGTCGCGCGCCGGCGAATCCGGTCGGATGAGGAGCCGACGAGGACGTCATGGGTGGCCTGCTCCACGGCCCACGTGGAGCGGGTGTGGTCCCAGACGGCCAGGTCCGACCGCTTCACGGTGAAGGTCACCGTACGCGACTCCCCCGGGTCCAGCGTGACCCGCTGGAAGCCGCGCAACTGCTTGACCGGCCGCGTGAAGCGGGACCGGCGCTGGTGGGTGTAGAGCTGGACCACCTCGTCGCCCCTGACGTCCCCCGTGTTGGTGACCTTGACGCTCACCTGGTCACCGCGCACCTTGAGGCCCTGGTAGCCGAACGACGTGTAGCTCAGCCCGTGCCCGAAGGCATAGAGCGGCCTGTCGTTCCCATAGAGGTACGTCATGCCGGTCTTGGTCAGGTCATAGTCCAGGATGTCCGGCAGGTCGTCCGACGCCGGCCAGGTCTGGGTGAGCCGGCCGCCCGGGTTGACGTCGCCGAACAGCACGTCGGCGACGGCGTGGCCGGTCTCCGGACCGGCGTGCGTGGTCCACAGCAGGGTCGGCGCGTCCACGATGACGGGATAGCTGGTCTCCAGGACGACGACCGTCCTCGGGTTGGCCTCGCGCACGGCCTCGATCAGCCGCCGCTGCCCCTCGCCGAGCCGCAGGTCGTCGCGGTCGTGGAACTCGCGCCCCGCCACGAACGGATGGCTGCCGACCACCACGACCGCCACCTCGGCCTCCGCCGCCCGCGCGGCGGCCTCGGCGACGCCGTCGGAGACGACCTCCTTGGCGAACCTCGCCGCCTGCGCCTTGGGCGCCAGGCCGAGCGTGCCGTCGGCGGCGACGCCAACGTACGGGTCGGGCAGCGCGAACCAGCTCTCGACGGTCTCGAAGCCGGCGTACCTGATCAGATAGGCGCCGTCGGGCTGCCGCTCCAGCGCGAACTGCTGGGAGACGTACCAGCCGTCGGGGTCGGCGTCGTCGGTGTCGAGCGAGCGCCAGTCGCCGCCGAGCAGCCTGCCGTTGCCCGCGTTGCGCAGCGTGGACACGCCATCCGTCCAGTCGGTCAGGTCCCACTGCGAGGCGGCCGTGGGCGCGGTGTCGGTGAGCGCCGCGTTGTCGTCAGGGCCCGTGCCGGTGGCGGTGACGTATCCGCCGGACTCGAGGTGCTTGAGCGCGACGCGCTCCAGACCCGGGCTGGTCGTGACGTCCCCGACCCGCTCCTTGATCCCGTCGAGCGGCGTCACCTGGTACGGCAACTGCCCGGAGTACCAGTCCCTGTACACCTTCCCGGCCAGCGGCCCCACCACGGCCGCCGACTTCGGAGCCGTCAGCGGCAGCACGCCGGAGTTCCTGAGCAGCACCGCGGCCTTGCCCGCGGTCTCGCGGTTGAGCTTCCGGTGGGCGGCGCTGTCGATCACGTCCTTGGTGATCTTCTTGTACGGCCCGCCGTCCGGGTCGAAGTGCCCCAGCCGGGTCCGGATCGACAGCACGTTCCGCACCGCCCTGTCCACGTCGGCCTCGGTGATGAGGCCCTGGTCGAGCGCCGCCGTGAGGTGCTGGACCATCGGCCCGCCGTCGCTGTTGTCGATCGTGTAGCTGTCGAGCCCGGCCTTGAGCACCGCGGCGAACGCCTCGGGCTTGGTGTCGTAGTACTCCTCCAGGTCCGTGAGCGCGTGCGGCCCCCAGGCGTCGCTGACGTTGTAGAGCGTCTTGTCCGTCCACGACCTGACCACCGTGTTCAGGTCGGGGTTGACGTGGTTGGGCCGCCCGTTGACCAGGTTGTACGACGCCATCACGCCGGTCGCCGCGTCGGCCGAGACGGCGGCCTTGAACGCCGGCTCGTAGTACTCGTGCTTGAGCTTCGGCGTCAGGTTGGAGGAGGTGAGGCTCCGGTCGGTCTCGTTGTTGTAGGCCAGGTAGTGCTTCAGCACGGGCGCGGTCTTCAGGTAGAAGGGGTCGTCGCCCTGCAGGCCCTTGCCGTAGGCGGTGGAGATCGCGCCGGTCAGCAACGGGTCCTCGGAATAGCCCTCCTCGTTCCGGCCGGAGCGCGGGTCGCGCAGCAGGTCGACCACGGGCGCCCAGACCTGCAGACCCCACAACACGGGATCGACGGCGTTGTGACCGCGTACCTCGTCACCGACCGCCGAGCCGACCCTTCTGATCAGTTCCGGGTCCCAGGTGCTGGCCAGCCCGACCGCCTGCGGAAAGATCGTCCCGGCGGCGAACTTCTGGTTCCAGCCGTCGTCGCGGTGGTTGGACCAGGCGACGCCGTGCAGCGCCTCGGTGCCGTTCTTGTGATAGCCGATGCCGAGCCGCGGGATCGCCGGCTGCGACTGGTGCAGCAGGCCGAGCTTCTCCCCTAACGTCAGCCGGCCGAGCAGGTCGTCGACCCGCTGCTCCAGCGGCAGGCCGGGATCCTGGAACGGATGTCCGGCCGCCTGGGCCGGGGGCACGACGAGCATCGAGGCCGCGAGAACGAGGGCGGCCGGTAACGGGATTCGCATGGGGTTTCTCCATCACTTGATGGCGCCGACCGTCACACCTCGGGTCAGCGTGCGCTGGAAGATCAGGAAGAAGGCGATCGCCGGGACGACGCCGAGCAGGGCCGAGGCGCTGGACATCGTCGCGTCCATGTATCTCTCGCCCTGCAGGACACCCAGCGCGACGGGCACCGTCTGGGTGTCGTTCGAGATCAGGAGAATCAGCGGCAGGAAGAACTCGTTCCAGGTCCAGATGAAGAAGAAGATCAGCAGCACGCTGAGCGTGGGCCGGCTGATCGGCACCACGATCCGCACCAGCGACCGCAGCCGGCCGGCGCCGTCGATCGCCGCCGCCTCCAGGATCTCCTTCGGGAACCGGCCCAGCACCGCGCTCAGCAGGTAGGTGCCGAACGCCGCCTGGATCGCCGTCATCACGATGATCACCGACAGCCGGGTGTCGTACAGGCCTGCCGCCTTGGCCAGATAGTAGAGCGGGTAGGCCAGCGACTCCTGCGGCAGCGTGTTGGCCACCAGGAAGAGCACCAGGATCGACAGCCGGCCCTTCACCCTGCCGATGCCCAGCGCGTACGCGTTGAGCACCGACAACACGACGGCCAGCGCCGACACCGACGCGCTGATGACGAAGCTGTTCCAGAGCTTCGTGCCGAACTCGACCCGGTTCCAGAAGTCCACGATGCCCTGCAGGTAGAGCCCGTCGGGCAGGCTCAGCGGCCCCTGCGAGCTGTACTCCGCCGGCGACTTGACCGCGTTGATCGCCACGATCGCGAACGGGAAGACCATCACGACCGCCAGCACGACCAGCGCGAACAGCACCGCCCAGCGTCCCGGGCCCCTCACGGCTCACGCTCCTGCACGCGCAGGAACAGGAACGTCACCACGACGATGATGAGGGCCAGCACGGTGGCGATCGCGGAGCCGTACCCGACGTTGCTCTTCTGGAAGAAGTTCAGGTAAGAGAAGTACGACGGGACCATGGTGGCGTTGCCGGGCCCGCCGCGGGTCAGCACGAAGATCGGCCCGAACACCTTGAGCGCGGCGATCGTGCACGTCAGCAGCACCACGAAGATCTCCGGCCGGATCTGCGGGACCGTGATGTGCCAGAACTTGCGCCACCACGAGGCCCCGTCGATCTCGGCCGCCTCGTAATAGGACGGGTCCACGCGCTGCAACCCGGCCATGAAGATCACCACCGGATAGCCCAGCTGGAACCAGACCATGACCGCCATGACGGTGGCCAGGGCCAGGTCGGGATCGCCGAGCCAGTCGAGCTCCAGCCCGAAGATCTGGTTGACCGCGCCGTACGACGGGTGCAACATCCAGCCCCACACCACGCCGGCGATGGCGACCGGCAGCACCTGCGGCAGGTAGTACATCGCCCGCAGCGCCGAGGCCGTCCGTGCCCCGAAACGCCGGCCGATGTAGTCGAACAGCGCGGCCGCCAGCACGAGGCCGAGCGCGGTCGGCACGACGGCCATCGCCACGATCAGCCCCACGTTGTGCTGGAACGACTCCCAGAACCGCTCGTCGCCGATCAGCCTGGTGTAGTTGTCCAAGCCGATCCACCGCGGCGTGCCCACCCCCGACCAGCGGGTGAAGCTCGCGCCGACGTTCATCAGGAACGGCACGACGATGACGGCGAGGAACAGCAGCAGGCTGGGGACCAGGTAGAGCCAGTACCCCCTCGTGCGCTGCCTCATCTAGAAGCCAAGGTCGGCGAGATTGTCCTCGTACGGTCCGGCGATCTCGTCCAGCACCTCGGAAGTGGTCTTGCTGCCGTTGATGAGGTTCTGGACGCCGGCCACCAGCACGTCGTAGTAGCCGGGCGCGGGCCAGTCGGGGTAGAAGGCCAGGCCGTCGGCGGCGGTCAGCTTGTTGAAGGACTCGATGAGCTCCTTGCTCTTCTCGTCGGTGATCGCGGCCGGGTCCGCGGCCACGGGCACGCCGCCGGAGTTGCCGAGCAGGTTCTGGATCTCCTTGCTCATGGTGATGTCGATGAAGTCGTAGGCCAGATCCTTGTTCTCCGACTTCTCCGGCACGACCCACAGGTTCCCGCTCGAACCGGGCGACATGGTGGCGCCGGGGAAGAGGAAGTGGCCCCACTCGAAGTCCTTGATCTCCGAGGCGAGGCGGCCGTACCACCAGCTGCCGCTGATCATGATGGGGAACTCTCCGTTCATGAACGCCACGCCCATGTCCTCGGCCTTGAGCCCGGAGGAGTTCTTGGCGATGTAGCCCTTCTTCACCCAGTCGGCGAACGTGTCGGCGCCGTAGGTGAACTCGGGGCCGTGGAAGTCGACCTTGCCCTTGTAGGACTGGAACGCCGCCAGCCACGGCTTCTGCGCCTTGGTGAGCGCGAGCTGGTAGAGGATCTGCTGGGCCGGGTATTCGGCGCCGGCGTTCGCGACCGGCGTCACGCCTGCCTTGACGAACGTGTCGAGCGCGGCCGTGA
The DNA here is from genome assembly GCF_004349015.1 of Nonomuraea diastatica. NCBI lineage: Bacteria > Bacillati > Actinomycetota > Actinomycetes > Streptosporangiales > Streptosporangiaceae > Nonomuraea > Nonomuraea diastatica. Next base: position 62,617 of record NZ_SMKP01000007.1, on the reverse strand, counting down.
GCTCCTCGAACGTCGTCGGCACCGCGACCTTGTGCTTGGCGAAGAGGTCCTTGTTGTAATAGACCATCACGAACTCGCCGTAGTTGGGGATGCCGTACCACTGGCCGGAGCCCATCACGCCGCGGTCGTCGTACATCGCGGTGGTCTGCAGGCCGCCGGGCAGCAGTTCGTCCCAGCCGCGCTTGGTGGTCTCCTCCGTCAGATCGGCCAGCAGGCCCTGCTTGGACAGCAGGCCGGCGGTGGCGTTGCCCTTGTTGTACTCCATGAGGTCGGGCGCCTCGTCGGAGTTGAGCACCATGCTCGCCGTCTTCTGGATCTGCTCGAAGCTCTTCTCCTCGAACTCGACGGTCACGTTCGGATGGGACGCCTCGAACTTCTTGATCGCCTCGGCCCACGCCTTGCCCATGGCGCTCTCGGCCGACTCGTAGTGCCACAGTCTCAGCACGCGCGGCTGGCCGCTGTCCGCGGGCGACGGGCTGTCGGAGCCCGAGCCGCAGGCCGACAGGGCGAGCACCACGGCGGCCAGCGCCGCCGCGCCTCTCAACTTGACCATGATCCCTCCAGGGGGTGTCACACGATGACGGTTCGCGCGGGGGCTCCGGGCACCGGGACGATCTCGGCCCCGGTGACCCGCTTCGGGCCGGTGACGGCGACGCGCAGCTCGTCGCCGTCCCTGGTGGCGACGGCGACCGTCACGCCGTCGGTGTCGTGGATCTCGGCGGTCCCGTCGACGCCCCCGAAGGCGAGGAGGGTGATCTCCGCCGGCACGCCGATCGTGTCCTCCGGCTCGGCGACCGGGATGAGCGCTCCGTGGCGGACGAACAGGGGGAACTGGTCGAGCGGCTTGCCCACCCGGACGTGGCGGGAGCCCTCCAGCACGTCGCCCGTCCAGTAGTCGATCCACGTGCCGCGCGGCAGGTAGACCTGCCGGACTCCCTCGGGCGCGATCATGGGGGCGACCAGGAGGTCACGGCCGAGCAGATATTCCAGGTCGGCCTGCCAGGCCACCGGGTCGTCCGGATGGTCCACGCACAGCGCCCGCATCATCGGCGCGCCCGTGCGCGCGGCCTCGACGGCCGCCGAATAGAGGTAGGGCATCAGCCGGTAGCGCAGCCTCAGCGCCGCCACCGCCTGCTCCTCCACCTCGGGGAACTCCCAGGGCTCGCGGGTGGTGGTGCCGTGCAGGCGCAGCAGCGGGGAGAGCGCGCCGAACTGGGTCCAGCGCACGTACAGGTCGTCGGACGGGCGGCCGGTGAAGCCGCCGGCGTCGTGGCTCCAGAACGGCACGCCCGACAGGCCGTGCGCGAGCCCGCCCCTGATCGTGCTGCCCATGGCGGCGTAGCTGGTGTACGTGTCGCCGCCCCATTGGGCGCTGTGGCGCTGCCCCCCGAGGTACGACGAGCGTGCCCACACCAGGTCGTGGCCGTGGACCTCGCGGGTGACGGCGGCGACCGCGTCGTTGAACAGCAGGGTGTAGACGTTGTGCAGGTCGGTGCCGGTCATCCCGTTGGCGGCGATCGCGTCGCTGGGCACGCCCTCGGCGAAGTCGGTCTTGAACGCCGCGACGCCCTGGCGCAGCAGCCCGCGCAGCAGGCCCGTGAACCATTCGACGGCCGCGGGGTCGGTGAAGTCGACGATGCCGCAGGGCGGGAAGGAGCCGTGCCAGCAGTCGGCGACGTAGACCTCGCCCTCACGATTCTTCAGGAAATATCCGGCTTCAGCGGCTTCCTCGAAGGCGGGGCTCAGATGGGAGACGTACGGGTTCATCCAGAGACAGACCTTGAACCCCATCCCGTCCAGCTCGGCCAGCATTCCCTCCGGGTCGGGGAAGTTCACCGGATCCCACCGCAGGTCCGACCAGTGCCCGTCGGCCTGCCAGTACGTGTCCAGGTGCAGCACGTCGCACGGGATGCCGCGCTCCCTGATCGTGCGCGCCCTGGCCAGCACCCGCTCCTGGCTGTCCACGCAGAACCCGGAGGAGATCCAGGTGCCGAACGCCCATTTCGGCGGCAGCGCGGGCCGGCAGGTCAGCCGGTCGTAACGGTCCAGCACGTCAGCGGGTCCCGGTCCGGCGATCACGTAGTAGTCCATCACGTCGTCGGGCACCAGGATCTGCACGACGCTGTGCGTCGACTGGCACACGTCGAACTCCACGGGCGCCCCGCTGTCGACGAGCACGGCATACCCCTTGCTCGACAGATAGAGGGGGACGTTCTTGTACGCCCGCTGCGACTCGGCGCCGAAGGCGTCGAAGTTCCACATGACCGGCCGCTGGCCGCGTTTGTCCAGCCGGGTGAACGACTCGCCGAACCCGGCGAACGCTTCGTCGGGCGCGGCGGCGAAGCTCTCGTGGTAGGCCACGGGGGTGCCGCCGGTGGCGGAGCGGCCGAACGGCAGCGTACGGAGCCTGCCGCTGATGTCGATGTGCCCGCGGTCCTGCTCAAGCAGCGTGGCACCGGAGGCGTCGGTGAAGCGCAGGTGCCACGGCGCGAGGCTGATCTCGGCGCGCAGGGAGCCCGCGTCGAGCACGATGGGCTCGCCCGGCGCCACCTCGGCCCTGGCCTCCGGATACCTGCCGGGTGCCACCAGGGAGATCGCCCTTTCCGAGCGGGGCCTGGCGGTCGCGTCCTCCGACAACCGCACCCGGATGACGCCCTCCCCCGCCACGCCCACCTGGACGACCAGGGTCTCCTCCGCCGAGGTGACCGCCTTCAGCATCACCTCGGCGCCGTCGGCCGCGACCAGCTCGGCGGCGGTCAGCGCCGAAAGTCCGCCCTCGCCTCGCGCGCGGACCGGCAGCTCGGGCGGGTCCGCCACGAAGTACTCGTGGGCGACCAGCGGGGGGCGATAGGGCATGGAGGCTCCTTCGAAACGGCTGCGCCAACTCGTGAATTAGTTTGCTGTCCATACCAACAAACGTCAACGGTCAGCGGCCTAGGGAACCACGCCGGGGCGCCCCCGCTCAGGAGCGCAGGATCGACCGGATCGCGGATCAGCCGCGCAGGAACTCCAGCAGATCGCCGTTGAACCGCTCCTTCTGGCCCGGGACGAGGGCGATGCCGTGGGAGCCGCCTTCGTAGACCTTGTACGAGCAGTTCTCGATGATCTGTGAGGACTTGTCGCCGGCCGCCGCGATCGGCACGATCTGATCGTCGTCTCCGTGGACGACCAGGGTCGGGATGTCGAACTTCTTGAGGTCCTCGGTGAAGTCGGTGGAGGAGAACGCGTCCACGCAGAGCACCCCCGCCTGGATGTTCTCGGCCATGCCCATGAGCCAGAAGGCGTCCTTGTTGCCCTGCGTCACCTTGTTGCCCGGGCGGTTGGCGCCGAAGAAGGCCTCCGCGCTGTCGCGCCAGAACTGCGAGCGCTCGGCGAGGATGCCGGCCTTGAGATCGTCGAACACCTGCTGCGGCGTCCCCTCGGGGTTGGCGTCGGTCTTGAGCATCAGCGGCGGGATCGCCGACAGCAGCACCGCCTTGCGCAGGCGGGACGTCCCGTGCCTGCCGACGTAACGGGCCAGCTCGCCGCCGCCCATCGAGTGGGCCACCAGCGTGACGTCGTTGAGGTCGAGCGCGGTGATGAGGTCGTTCAGGTCGTCGGCGAAGGTGTCGAAGTCGTAGCCGTCCCACGGCTGGCTGGAGCGGCCGTGCCCGCGCCGGTCGTGCGCGATCGCCCGGAAACCGTTGTCGGCCACCAGCTTCATCTGGTCGTGCCAGGCGTCGGCGTTGAGCGGCCAGCCGTGCGAGAAGACGACCGGCGGGCCACTGCCCCAGTCGTAGAAGAAGATCTGCGTGCCGTCGCGTGTGGCTACGTAAGGCATGGTGCTCCCCCGTCGATGGTCGGGCCGATGGAATGCCGGTGCGCGTGCACCCCGCGCACGGGGGCACCTCACCCGCGAACGTGCCATACCGCAGTTCGCCGTCGGGTTAAGGCCAAGGCCGGGTCTACGGGTCTTTGCCGCAGGAAACGGAGGGGTCCTAGATGGCGACGCCCGGCTGCATGAGGCGGCGGGCGGCCTCGGTGATGGAGCCCGACATCGAGGGGTAGACCGCGAACGTGTGCGCGAGCTGGTCAACGGTGAGCCGCTGCTGCACGGCCACCGACACCGCCAGGATCAGCTCGGACGCGCCCGGCGCCACCACCACGCCGCCCAGCACGATCGCGGTGTGCGGGCGGCAGAACACCTTGACGAACCCGTCGTTGAAGCCCTGCATCTTGGCCCGCGCGTTGGTGGCGAGCGGCAGCTTGACCACGCTGGCCTCGACCTCGCCGGCCTCGATCGCGCGCTGCGCGACCCCGACCGCCGCGATCTCCGGGTCGGTGAAGATGTTGGAGGCCACGGTGGACAACCGCAGCGGCTGCACGGCCTCGCCGAGCGCGTGCCAGACCGCGATGCGCCCCTGCATGGCGGCGACCGAGGCCAGCATGAGCACGCCCGTGCAGTCGCCGGCGGCGTAGACGCCCGGCGCGGACGTGCGGGAGACCTTGTCGACCTTGACGAAGCCGCCCTCGTCGAGCTGGACCCCGGCCTCCTCCAGGCCGATGCCGGAGGTGTTGGGCACCATGCCGACGGTCATCAGCGCGTGCGAGCCCTCGGCCGTGCGGCCGTCCTCCAGCGTCACCACCACGCCGTCGTGGGTGCGCTTGACGGAGGCGGCACGCGAGCGGCCCATGACGTTCATGCCGCGCCGACGGTAGACCTCTTCGAGCACCTCGGCGCCGTCGGCGTCCTCGTTGGGCATCATCCGGTCACGGCTGGAGACCAGCGTGACCTCCGCCCCGAGCGAGCGGTAGGCGCCGGCGAACTCGGCGCCCGTCACGCCGGAGCCGATCACGATCAGGTGCTCGGGCAGCTCCTCCAGGTCGTAGAGCTGGCGCCAGGTGAGGATGCGCTCGCCGTCGGGCTCGGCGCCCGGCAACACGCGCGGGGTCGCGCCGGTGGCAACGAGCACGACGTCGGCCCTGATCGTACGGTCGCCCGCGCGCACCACCTGCGGGTCGACCAGCCGCCCGCGCGCCTTGATGATCTCGACGCCCTCGGCCTCCACCCGCGTGGCGATGTCGGCGGACTGCGCCTGGGCCAGCTCCTTGACGCGCTGGTTGACCAACGGCAGGTCGACGCCGACCACGCCCGCGTCACCGTCGGGGCCGCCGGAGAACGACACCCCCAGCGAAGGGGCGTCGAGCAGGGCCTGCTTGCGGACCGAGGTCGCGATCAGCGTCTTGGACGGCACGCAGTCGGTCAGCACGCACGCTCCGCCCGGACCGTCCTGCTCGACCAGGGTGACCTGCGCGTCTAGCTGTGCGGCCACGAGTGCTGCTTCGTAGCCGCCTGGTCCGCCACCGATGATCGCGATCCTCGTCACGTCTCCCATTGTCCCGTACGCGGTGGGGCAGGCGGCAACCGGGCCACGCCACCCTGATCCGGATGGATCGACTCCGGCGGGCGGCGTGGCAGGATGGCGCGGTAGCTGGATGACGAAGCAGCACCCGGCGAGAGGGGTGGATCGTGGCGTGGCTTTCGAATCCTTCGGGCAAGTCCAATGACCTCAGGCTCTATGCCGCCTACGGCACCAACATGGACCCGGAGCAGATGGCCATGCGTGCCCCCCACTCCCCCATCTGGGGGGTCGGCTGGCTGCCCGGCTGGCGCCTGACGTTCGGCGGGATGGACCTCGCCTGGGAGGGCGCCGTCGCCACGATCGTCGAAGACCCCGACGAGCACGTGTTCGTCGTGCTCTACGACGTGCCCGAGTGGGAGGAGACCTCCCTCGACCAGTGGGAGGGCGCGGTCCGCGGGCGCTACCACAAGGTACGGCTGCGGGTGCAGACCCTCGATGGCGAGGTCGTGGCCTGGTTCTACGTGCTCGACGGCTATGAGGGCGGCCTGCCCTCGGCCCGCTACCTCGGCAGCCTGGCCGAGGCGGCCGAGCGGGCGGGCGCCCCCGACGACTACGTCAAGGAGCTGCGGGAGCGCCCCTGCACCTCGGTCGGCGGTTAGCGCAGCGGCTGGTCCTTGGTCTCCGGCAACACGAAGATGTAGACCAGCGTCGAGACCAGCGCCAGCCCCGACATGTACCACGGGAAGAGCCCGGGGTTGCCCATCTCCTGCATCGCGGTGCCGATCAGCGGGGCGGTGCCGCCGAAGAGCGCCACGGTCAGCGAATAGGGGAAGCCCGCGCCGGCCGCCCGCACCCTGGTCGGGAAGAGCTCCGAGTTCACCGCCGCCGAGATCGAGGTGAAGCAGCCCAGGAAGACCATGCCGATGAGCTGCACGGTCAGCAGGCTGCCGAACGAGTCGGTCAGCAGGCTCAGCAGCGGCACGGGCAGGAGGACGAACCCGAGCCCGAACGTGATCAACATCGGCCTGCGCCCGATCCGGTCCGACAACATGCCGAGCAGCGGCTGCAGGATCATGAAGAAGACCAGCGAGATCGTGCCGATCTGGAGCGAGTCGGCCTCGTCGAAGTCCACGGTGATCTGCGCGTACGTCGGCAGGAACGTGGTCCAGGTGTAGTAGGCGACGGTGCCGGCGATCGTGATGCCCACGATGGTGGCGGCCGACCTCGGGTGGAGCCTGAGGAACTCGAACATCTTCTGCCGTTCGGCCCTGCCCTGCCTGACCTCCTCCGCCACGGCCGAGGTCTCGTCGGCGCCCTTGCGGATCCACAGGCCCACGAGACTGAGCACGGCGCCCACGAAGAACGGGATGCGCCAGCCCCACGCGTCCATGTCGGCCTTGATCAACGTGCTGGCCAGCACCGCCGCGAGCCCTGAGGCCAGCAACTGGCCGATGGTGGTGCTGACGTACTGGAAGCTCGAGAACAGGCCGCGGCGGCGGGGCGGGGCCGACTCCACGAGGAACGTGGTCGCGGCGGCGAACTCCCCGCCCACCGACAGGCCCTGGATGAGCCTGGCCACGACCAGGATGATCGGCGCCAGCACGCCGACGGCCGTATAGGTGGGGGTCAGGCCGACGAGCAGCGAGCCCACGCCCATCAGCACGATCGTGCCCGTCATCGCGAGCTTGCGGCCATACCTGTCGGCGAACGCGCCGACCAGCAGGCCGCCCAGCGGGCGCATGAAGAACCCGACGGCGAACACCGCGAACGAGCTCAGCAGCGGGACGAGGCTATTGCTGGAGCCCTCGGGGAAGATCTGGCTGGAGAAGTAGACCGCGAGGAAGCTGTAGGCGTACCAGTCGTACCACTCGACGACGTTGCCGATGCTGGCCGCCGTGAGCTGGCGGAGGCGGCTCTTGGGGATGCCGAGTGGTGACTGCGTGGTGGGGGAGGTCGCCACGGATGGCTCCTTTGCTGACAAGTGCGGTGATGGCCTACTGTGCATGGGACGACCGAAACAGTCAATTATCTAGGGATTTATTTACATACCCGACAATGAGATGGTTGTAGGTGGATGTTCTCGACCGGCGTCTGGTCGCCGCGTTGCAAGTCAGCCCTCGCGCCTCGTGGGGCGAGCTCGGCAGGGCCGTGGGCGAGCACGAACGCACCGTCGCCCGGAGGCTCCAGCGGCTCATCGCCGAGGGGATCGTGCGGGTCACGGCCATCTACGACGACCTGCGCACCGGACACGGCCGCCCCGTCCACCTGCACGTCCAGGTGCGTCCCGGCACCGCGGGCAAGGTCGCGCAGGCACTGGCCGACCGGCCTGACACGCGCTCGGTCTACTCGCTGACCGGCGCCGCCGACCTCGGCAGCGAGCTGGTCTCCCCGTCCCGCGAGGACCTGCACCACATCGTCTCCTCGCAGATCAGCGACATCGACGGCGTCGTGCAGACGCAGACCCAGGTCGTCCTCCACACGTTCACGACCGTCGCGGAATGGCACGCGCCCTACCTCACCGAGCAGGAGGTGGCCGAGCTCCGGCCCCCGCCGCCGCCGGAGTGCCTGCCCGACGAGGACGGCTTGTCGCCGCTGGAGGAGGAGATCGCCCAGCTGCTCACCCACGACGGCAGGATCGCCTTCACCGCGGTCGCCGAGCGGCTCGACATCTCCGTGCCGACCGCCCGCCGGCGCGTCACCTCGCTGCTCGAACGGCGGCTGCTGCTGCCGCGGGCGGAGGTCGAGCCCGCGCTGCTCGGCCTGGAGATCGAGGCCATGCTCTGGCTGAAGGTCCGCCCGCACGGGCTCGACCTGGTGGGCCGGCGACTGGCCGCGCACCAGAACGTACGTTACTGCGCCGCCACCACAGGCACCCATTCCCTCATCGTGCAGGTGGTGGCGGCCCACGAGGCCGACCTCTACCGTTTCCTGACCGGCGTCGTCGGCCGGCACGACGAGATCACCGACATCGACCTCACCCTCATCACCCGCGCTCACAAGCGTGGCCACCTGCTCAAGTCCGGACTGCTCACGCTGGATCACCGTTGGGAGAAAACGCCATGACACCTGCCGAGAAGGAAGTCGCCGACCTCTGCGTGGAGCTGATCCGCGTCGACAGCAGCAACTACGGGGACGGCAGCGGGCCCGGCGAGCGCGCCGCGGCCGAGGTCGTCATGGCCAGGCTGGCCGAGGTCGGGATCGAGTCCACCTACGTCGAGAGCGAGCCGGGCCGCGGCAACGTCGTCACCCGCGTCGAGGGCACCGACCCGTCCCTGCCCGCCCTGCTCGTGCACGGACACCTGGACGTCGTGCCCGCCAACGCCGCCGACTGGTCGGTCGACCCGTTCGCGGGCGAGGTGCGCGACGGCTACATCTGGGGCCGCGGCGCGGTGGACATGAAGGACATGGACGCGATGATGCTGGCGGTGTTGCGCCAGATGAAGCGCGAAGGGCGCAGGCCGCGCCGCGACATCGTCTTCGCCTGGCTGGCCGACGAGGAGGCCGGCGGCGTGTACGGCGCCAAATACCTCACGGCCAACAACCCAGAGCTCTTCGAAGGGGTCACCGAGTCGATCAGCGAGGTCGGCGGCTATTCCCTGGAGGTCGATCCGTCGTTGCGGCTCTACCTCATCGAGACGGCCCAGAAGGGCCTGGCCTGGATGAGGCTGACCGCCGACGGCACCGCGGGCCACGGCTCCATGCTCAACGACGACAACGCCGTCACCGAGATCGCGAGGGCGGTCGCCAGGATCGGCGAGCATGACTGGCCGCTCACCTACACGCCCACGGTCCGCCGGTTCCTCACCGAGGTCGCCGACGCCTACGGCATCCCGTTCGACGAGAACGACCCGCAGGCGATCCTGGACAGCATCGGGCCGCTGGTGCGCTTCGTCGGGGCGACGCTGAGGCACACCACCAACCCCACCCAGCTCGACGCCGGCTACAAGTCGAACGTGATCCCCGGCCAGGCCACGGCCGTGGTCGACGGGCGGTTCCTGCCGGGGTTCGAGGAGGAGTTCTTCAAGACCGTCGACTCGCTGCTCGGGCCGAAGGTGCGGCGCGACTTCGTGCACCACGACATCGCTCTGGAGACCTCGTTCGACGGCGCGCTGGTCGAGTCGATGGTCGCGGCGCTGAAGGCCGAGGACCCGGCGGCGCGGGCGATCCCCTACTGCATGTCGGGCGGCACCGACAACAAGACCTTCTTCGCCGACCTGGGCGTGCGCGGCTTCGGGTTCGTGCCGCTGCGGCTGCCGGCGGACATGGACTTCGCGTCGATGTTCCACGGCGTGGACGAGCGGGTGCCGGTGGATGCGCTGCACTTCGGCGTGCGGGTCCTGGACCGGTTCCTCCTAAACTACTGAAACGTGAGCGAAGACCCGTACACCCTGGCAGGCGAGGCCGCCGCGGCGCTTCGCGCCACCACCGGCCTCGACACCTTCGACGTGGCGCTCGTCATGGGGTCGGGGTGGGTGCCCGCCGCCGACGCGATCGGCGAGACGCTGAACGAGATCCCGTTCACCGGCCTGCCGGGGTTCCGAGCCCCCGCCGTGGCGGGCCACGGAGGCAGGATCCGCGTCGTCCGCACCTCCGCGGGGCGGCACGCGCTGGTGTTCCTCGGGCGCACGCACCTCTACGAAGGGCTCGGGGTCGACGCGGTGGTCCACGGCGTACGCACCGCGGCCGCGGCCGGGGTCCGCACGCTCGTGCTGACCAACGCGGCCGGCGGCCTGCGCCCGGAGACGCAGAACGTCGGCGACCCCGTCCTGATCAGCGACCACATCAACCTGACAGGGGCCAACGCGATCACCGGCACCACGTTCCTCGACCTCACCGAGGTCTACTCCCGCCGTCTGCGCGCGCTGGTCCGCGAGATCGACCCGACGCTGGCCGAAGGCGTCTACATCGCCTTCCGCGGCCCCACGTACGAAACGCCCGCCGAGATTCGCATGTGCCGCACGCTGGGCGGCGACATGATCGGCATGTCCACCGTGCTGGAGGCCGTCGCCGCCCGCGAGGCCGGTCTGGAGGTGCTCGGCATCTCCCTGGTCACCAACCCGGGGGCGGGTCTGTCCGGCGAGCCGCTCGACCACGAGGAGGTCCTGGAGGTCGGCCGGTCCACGGCGGCCCGCATGGGCGTGCTGCTGGCCAAGGTGGTGGACCGCCTTTGAACATTCTGCGCAAGGCGCGCGAGTGGCTGTCGCAGGATCCCGACCCCGACACCCGGGCCGAGCTCTCCCGCCTGATCGAGCGGGAAGATCTGGCCGCGCTGGAGGCCCGCTTCGGCGCCAAGCTGGAGTTCGGCACGGCGGGCCTGCGCGGCGAGCTCGGAGCAGGCCCCAACCGGATGAATCGCGTCACCGTCATGCGTGCCGCCGCCGGCCTGGCCGCGGTGCTCGGGCCCGGCAAGCACGTGGTCATCGGTTACGACGCTCGGCACAAATCCGACGTGTTCGCCCGCGACACGGCCGCCGTGCTGACGGGCGCCGGGGTGCACGCCTCGCTCATGCCCTGCCCGCTGCCCACCCCCGTGCTGGCCTTCGCCGTACGCCACCTCGGCGCGGATGCCGGTGTGGCGGTCACCGCCAGTCACAATCCGCCGCGCGACAACGGCTACAAGGTCTTCTGGGACGACGGCTCCCAGATCGTGCCGCCGATCGACCGTGAGATCTCGGCCGCCATCGATGCCGTCGGCCGCGTCGACCGGCTGCTGATCGACGGCCCTGGCACGCTGACGGAGCTGGGCGAGGGCATCGTCGACGACTACATCGCCGCCGTGACGTCGCTCCCGCTGGGCGACGCCCGCGACCTGAGGGTGGCCTACACGCCGCTGCACGGGGTGGGCGCGGCCACGCTGACGGGCGCGTTCCTGGCCGCCGGGTTCCCGTCGCCGCTGGCGGTCGAGGAGCAGCGCGCCCCCGATCCCGGCTTCCCCACGGTGCCCTTCCCCAACCCGGAGGAGCCGGGCGCGATGGACCTGGCCGTGGCGTTGGCCGCCGAGGTCGGCGCGGACCTGGTCGTGGCCAACGACCCCGACGCCGACCGGTGCGCGGTGGGGGTGCCCCTGCCCGGCGGCGGTTGCCGCATCCTGACCGGCGACGAGGTCGGGGGCCTGCTGGCCGAGCACGTCATCACGCACACGACGGGTGACCGGATGGTGGCCACCACCATCGTCTCCTCGACGCTGCTCGGCAAGATCGCGCGGGCGCACGGCGTTCGGTACGGCGAGACACTGACCGGCTTCAAATGGATCATCAAGTCGGGGCCGGGGCTCGTCTACGGCTATGAGGAGGCCATCGGCTACAGCGTCGGCAGCGACGCCGGCCTCCCGGTCTGGGACAAAGACGGCATCGGGGCGGCGCTGGCGGTGGCGGCCGTCGCGGCGACCGCCAAGCGCGACGGGCGTACGCTGCTGGACCTGCTCGACGACCAGGCCCGGCGCTACGGGCTGCACGCCACGGGGCAACTCTCCTTCCGGGTGTCCGACCTGTCGCTGATCGCCGGCGCCATGTCGCGGCTGCGCACCGCCCCGCCCGCGGCCCTCGGAGCGCGCGCGGTGCTGCGGGCGGACGACCTGGCCAGGGGTGACGGCGGCCTGCCGCCGACCGACGGGCTGCGTTACACGCTGGCGGGGGACGCCCGCGTGGTGGTGCGCCCCTCGGGCACGGAGCCCAAGCTCAAGTGTTACCTGGAGGTGGTCGTGCCGGTGTCGGGCGAGGTCGCCGAGACACGGGCCGGGACGGCCCGCGAACTGGACCTCCTGAAGAGGGAACTCACCGCCCTGCTCGACTTCTAACGATCGTTACTCTGCGTTATTCGTGCGAGACGGCTGCGTGATATTCGGGAGGCCCGCCCGCAGCCGACACGCCCATGTCATAAGTTTTACTCAAGCCGCCTCCACCCTTCCGGCGCGTCGATTGCAAAATAGCGCGCCGAAATTGACCTGCCGCTCGTCCGCCACAGCCGACATAGTTGCAGTACGTCTTCGACCGCCATTTCTCGCGCCGCCCGAGGCTTCTCATCCTCATCGGTTCGGGCATGTCCATGGAAACGATAAACCAGTACGACCGCCCGTTCTCCATGCGGGCATCGGAAATGGTGGTCAATCCGCTCACCGTCGCCGACGTGGAGGAGTGCCCGGCTCGTCGGTCCAGCGCGGCCTGCAGATCCGTAGGAGAAGCGCATGGTCACGGCGGAGATCCGCTGCCCGTCCGCCCCTCGAAAGAACGCCGCTACCACATCGCGGACACGCACCTGCGCTTCTGGCTGGCCTTCATCGAACGAGCCTGCCCCAGACCGATCGCGGCCGCGGCGACCTCGTGCTGCGGCAGATCGAACGCTCATGGAATCATGACCCGAGCGAGCTCATCGTCCACCGGTCCACGATGCCCGGAGCCGACTCCTCCACGCCGCTCTACGCCGTCTCCCGCAGCGGCTGCGAGGTGGAGGGCGTCACGCACGTCACGCCGGAGCACCTGGTCGACGTCTGGCGATGAAGCGTTGGTCCCGAGGCCCGCGAGGGTCGGTGGTTGAGACCGACAGCGGGTGTTGGTCTCAACCATGGGACCTACTCCGGCACCGCGAGACGGAACTGCAGGTCGGTGTCCCAGTTGTGCATGTCGGGCTCGACTCCTGGGTCCGTCTGGAAGAGCTCCAGGCGGCAACCCCAGTGCTCCGTCCCGTCCTTCTCCGTCATGTCCCAGGCGAGCCCCTGCTCCGCGGCCCACTTCAGCAGCGCGTCGATGACACCGAAGAGCTGGTCGGGGTGGCCGTGGTGGGACTCGGTGGCGTAGCGGCCGGCGGGCAGGGTGGCGGCGAGGATGTCGCCCTCGCCCTCCACCGGCACGGCCACCGGCACGCCCGCCTGCACCACCAGCCGGTCCTCCGGCATGTTGACGGCGTCGTACCTGAGGAAGGGCGCTCCGGCAGGGGTGTGGCCGCGTTCGGCGAGCCAGCCGATGATCTCACCGATACGGTCGGCGACGAGGCCGAAGGTGGTCATGGTGATGGTCCCGCGCACGCCGACGTACGGCCGCTCGGGGAATTCGACGATCTGTGGCATGTTCTGTTCCTCCTTCATCAGCCTGTACGGAGCGGCGCCGCGAAACTCATCGGCAGGCCGAAGAACGGGAACAGACCGGGATCCAGGTAGGTGGTCTCGCCCGCGATGCGGCCACCGGCGACGTCGAGGACGACCAGGGCGAACGGCTCGCCGTTCAGGTACTGGCCGAAGGCCGGGGAGCCGTTGGCCCTGGCCGGCAGCAGGCGGGAGCCGGCGCACGGGGCATCGCCGCTCGCGGCGGCCGCGGTCAGGACCGTGCGGATGTGCTCGCGCCCGCGCAGCCACCACGCGAACGGCGGCATCGACGACGTCGCGTCCTCGTGCAGCAGCGCCACCAGCGCGGTCACGTCGTACCGCTCGAACGCCGACACGTAGCGGGCCAGCAGGCTCTCGTCCACCGTCTCGTCGGCCTCCCCTGCCGGAGGGAGCTTGGCGCGGGCGCGCTGGAGCGTGCTGTTGACCGAGGCGACGGTGGTGGACAGCAGGGTGGCCGTCTCGGCGGCCGACCACTTGAGGACGTCGCGGAGGATGAGCACGGCGCGCTGCCGGGGCGGCAGGTGCTGGAGCGCCGCCACGAACGCCAGCCGGATCGTCTCCCGCGTTACCGCGAGCTCGGCCGGGTCGAGCACCCGGGCGTCCGGGACGGGCTGGACCCAGCGGCTCTCCGGGAGGGGCTCGCCCAGGGCGTCGCCGGGGGTGGCGGCGGGGCCCAGGTCCATGGCGCGGGCGCGGCGCTGCGGGCCCCTGAGCATGTCGAAGCAGACGTTCGTGGCCAGGTGGAACAACCACGGGCGCAGCCCGCCCCGAGCGGGATCGTACGTCCGCCAGGCCCTGACGAACGTCTCCTGCACCGCGTCCTCGGCCTCGAAGCCCGAGCCGAGCATGCGGTAGCAGTAGCCGGTCAGCGCCACCCGGTGGTGTTCGAGCTCTTCCTCGACGTCCGTCATCCGGCCGGAGCCACCTCCATCTGGAGCTCCGTCACCCATGCGTCCAGGTTTTCCGGGCAGTGCAGGGAGACCTCCCTGGCCAGGGCGAGCGAACGGTAGCCGTGCTCCTCGATCCAGTGTGCCAGGGTCTGGAACGTCTGCCCCACCGCCTCCATCGACCCGTGGTGGATGATCGTGGCCGCCGTCTCGATGGCCGGCAGGTCGACCACCTGGAAGTCGTGGTCGCCGGGCGCCGCCGACACCGGCAGGCAGGCGTGGACCATGACCGAGCCGTCGTCCTCCTCCTCGTAGTAGGCGACCCCCGGGCCCACGACCTGGACCGCGCTCTCCTCCACGCGGCGGCAGATCTCGGCGAAGAGGGGCTGGATGACCGGGCCGATGTCCTCGCCCTCGTAGCCGGCCGCCCTGGCGCTGAGCTCGGCGACCCTGATCGGGGCGACGCGCTTCAACACGACCTCCGCGCTCTCCATGTAGCCCTCCGTCTCGATCGTCCGCAGGCGTGCCTCGACGCTGCGCAGCCTGGCCAGGTCGGCGCTGATCCGGGCTTCGAGCTGGGCGCGGCGCATGCGTACCATGCCGTGCAGCTCCTCCTGGCTGACCTTCTCGTCGAGGATGGCTCTGACCTGCTCCAGCGTGAAGCCGAGGCCCTTGATCGCGACGATGCGGTTGAGCCGGGACAGTTGCGCGGCCTGGTAGGAGCGGTAGCCGGTGGCCTGGTCCACGTGCGCGGGGCGCAGCAGCCCGATCGCGTCATAGTGCCGCAACATGCGTACGGACACCAGCCCCAGCCTGGCGAACTCTCCGATGCTGAACATGACGTCTCCGGTCTAGGGCCTCACACGGTGTCAGAGTCAACCTATGGCGATTTTTCGGGAGTTGGGATAGCTTCCAGAGGCGACCGAACGTTCGGTAGGAGCCATGATCGCAGACCTCACGGACCCTGACGCCGACGCGCACGAGCGGATCAGGACGGCGGCGGTGCTGCTGTTCGCCCGGCAGGGTTACGCCGCGACGAGCATCAGGGACCTCGGCCGGGCCGTCAACATGACCAACGCCGGGATCTACCACCACGTGGCGAGCAAGGAGGGCCTGCTCGCCGACCTCATGCGCGTCGCCCAGCAGGGCCTGAACGACGCCACGGAACTCATGCTGGCCCCGGCCGGCGACCCCGCCGACCGGCTGGCCCTGCTGATCGGCTCGCTCACCGCCGTCCACGCCCGCAATCCCCTGACCACCCGCGTCATGGACGGCGAGCTGCGGTCCCTGACGCCGGGCTCGGCCGCCCACGACGAGATCATCGCCCTGCGCGACGCGTACGAGGCTCACTGGAAGCGCACGCTGGCCGACGGTGTCGCCGGGGGCACGTTCCGCGTCGCCGACCAGAGGCTGACCCGCCTCGCCCTGATGTCGATGTGCACCGGCACCAGCGAATGGTACCGCCCCGACGGGGACTCCACGCTGGAGCAGGTGTGCGCCGAGTTCGTCACGATCGGCCTGGCCGCCGTACGCGCCCCCGCCCAGGTCACGACAAGTCCTGACTTCTCCCTGCTGCCCGACTTTCCGTGGGAGCCGCCGGATGCACACAACGATCCCCGACCTGATGAGGCACGCCGCTAGAACGTACGGCAGGCGCGAGTTCCTCCGCTTCCCCGACACCTCGCTGACCTTCGACGCCGCGGACACACGGTCGGACCGCCTGGCCGCCGCCCTGATCGACCAGGGCGTGCGCCCGGGCGACCGGGTGGCGATCATGATGGACAACGTGCCGGAGTGGCCGCTGAGCTGGCTCGCGACCCTGAAGGCCGGGGCGATCGCCGTCCCGGTGAACGCCCGCTACCAGGCGGCCGACCTGGCTCACGTGCTCGACGACTCGGGCGCGGTGCTGACACTGACCACGGACGACCACGCCGCGATCAATCCGGGCCCGTGCCACGACCCGCGGACCCTGATCCGGCAGGCGGGCGACCGGAGCCCCCTGGTCACCGTCAAAGCCGATGATGTCGCCAATTTTCAGTACACGTCGGGCACCACGGGTTTCCCCAAAGCCTGCATGCTCACCCACGACTACTGGCTCAGGACCGCCCAGATCGTCGCCGACCAGGCACGTCTCCGCGACGACGACGTCGTGATAATCGCCCAGGCGTACTCGTACATGGACCCCCAATGGGTCACCGTGCTCTGCCTCGCCGGCGGCATCCCCCTCGTCGTGCTCCCCCGCTTCTCCGCCTCCGGCTTCTGGAACTCGGCCAGGGAACACGGCGCGACGCTCACGTACGTGCTCGGCACCATGCCCCTGCTGCTGCACAAGCAACCGCCCCACCCGCGTGACCGCGACAACCGTATGCGGCTCGTGCTCTGCTCGGGCATCCCGCCCGAGCTGCACCGCACGTTCGAGGAGCGCTGGGGCGCGCCATGGCGCGAGCTCTACGGCTCCACGGAGAGCGGCCCCGACCTGGTGGCGCCCGCCGACGCGGACGACACCGTCGGCACCGGCGCCATGGGTGTCGCGCCCCCGGGCAAGGAGGTCGCGCTCGACGACCGCGGCGAGATCCTGGTCAGGGGCGTGCCCATGATGAAGGGCTACTGGAACCATCCCGAGGCGACCGCGCACGCCTTCAGAGGCGGCTGGTACCACACGGGCGACCTGGGCATCCGCGACGACCACGGCTACCTCCACCACGCCGGGCGGCTGAAGGACATGGTGCGCAGGGGCGGCGAGAACATCTCGTGCGCCGAGGTCGAGCGCGTGCTCACCCAGCACCCGGCGGTCCTGCAGGCGGCCCTGGTGCCCATCCCCGACGACCTGTGGGGCGAACTGCCCAAGGCGTTCCTCCAGCTCCGCCCCGGTCACGCCCCCGACGCCCGTACTGCCATGGAGGTCATCGAACACGCCAGAGGCCGGCTGGCCCGCTTCAAGATCCCGGCGTACGTGGAGTTCGTCGAGTCGTTCACGCTCACCCCGTCGGCCCGTATAGAGAAACGCCACCTGCTCCTCCCCGAACGTGACCAGCGAGCCGCTCCCGCCATCCCCATCGGCAAGGAGAGATCATGATCGAAGTGACCGAACGCGACGAGGTGGCGCTGATCACCCTCGCCCGCCCCGCCAAGCTCAACGCCCTCACCTCCAGCATGCGCAGGGACCTCGCGGCGGCCGTACGCGGCCACGGCGACGGCAAGGGCGTCAAGGGCATCGTGGTCACCGGCACGGGCCGGGCGTTCTCCGCCGGAGAGGACATCCACCAGGCCGCAGGCCGTTCGCTGGTCGACGAGGTGGCGTCGTTCCACGACATGACCAGGGCCGTGCTGGAGACGCGCGTGCCGGTCGTGGCCGCGGTCAACGGCCTGGCCGTCGGCGGGGCCGCCGAGTGGACGCTCTGCTTCGACACGCGCATCGGCACCCCGGCGGCCGAGTATTTCCTGCCCGAGAACCACATCGGCCTGTCGGTCTCGAACGCCGCGAGCTACCTGCTTCCCCGCCTGGTGGGCGCACGGGCGCTGCGGCTGGTGCTCGACTCGACCCGCATGAGCGCGCAGGACGCCCTGGCCGCGGGCCTGCTGGACGAGATCGTCGCCCCGGAGGCGCTGCTCGACGCGGCGATCGCCCGCGTGCACCACTGGACCGCGCCAGGCACGGCCACCGCCGTGCACCTCGGGCTGCTGCGGCCGCCGACGCGCGAGGTCGAGCGGGCCTTCGAGGCGGAGACGGAGGCGGCCAGGCTCGTGGAGGAGGCGGGCATCGCCCAGGAGGGCATGACGAAGTTCATCGACCGCACGCGCCGGCCGCGCCGGGGCGCCCCCGGCTAGGCGACGACGATCGCGGCCACCACCAGGGCGATCGCGGCCACCAGCACGGCGATGGAGTCGTAGGACCAGGTGACCCGGGCCGGCGCCGCCTGCTCGTCACGGCGCCTGGCCGCCTCGGCGCGCTCGCGGATCTGGTCGCCCACCCAGTCGGCGTGGGTCTTGCCCGCGAACGCCTCGACCGCCGCCTGTTCGGACCTGGAGAGCGTCGGCTCGGTCTTGAAACGCCCGCGTTCCTGCCGGGGGGCCCCGCGCCGCTGCGCCTTGGCCCGCTCTCTGGCGCTGCTCATCGGCGTCCACAATCGCAGCACCCGCTCGTCGCCGTGGTGGACGTTGATGGAGTGGGAGACCGTGACGTCGTCGATGGAGGCCCACGGCAGGAACGTGGTGCGGAACGGGTTGCGCCCCACCAGGCCCTCCTCCGTGAACACGGTGGCGGGCCTGAGCGCGATGGAGTAGACCAGCGCCGTCAGCGCCCCCAGCACGGCCAGCGCCACCAGCGACGACTTGCCGGTGTAGTGGGCGATGAGGTCCCACACGTTGAACGCGACGAAGGCCAGCCACACCCACGCCAGCGCGAACGCGGTCTTGGAACGGTAGGACTCTTTCACGATTGCCACTTGAGCTGCGCGAACCCGGGTTTGATCACGCCGTTGATCAGTGCCAGCCGCTCGTCGAACGGGATGAACGCCGACTTCATCGCGTTGACCGTGAACCACTGCAGGTCGTCCCAGCCGTAGCCGAACGCCTCGACCAGCTTGTGGAACTCCTGCGACACGTTGGTCGAGCTCATCAGCCGGTTGTCGGTGTTGACCGTGACCCGGAAGTGCAGCCGCCGCAGCAGCCCGATGGGGTGCTCGGCGATCGACGCGGCGGCGCCGGTCTGCAGGTTGGAGGTCGGGCACATCTCCAGCGGGATGCGCTTGTCGCGCACGTAGGCGGCCAGCCGCCCCAGCTTGGCGGACTGGTCGCCGGCCACGGAGATGTCGTCGATGATGCGCACGCCGTGGCCGAGCCGGTCGGCGCCGCACCACTGGATGGCCTGCCAGATAGACGGCAGCCCGAACCCCTCGCCCGCGTGGATGGTGAAGTGGGCGTTCTCCCGCTGCAGGTATTCGAACGCGTCGAGATGCCGCGTGGGCGGGTAGCCGGCCTCGGCGCCCGCGATGTCGAAGCCCACGACGCCCACGTCGCGGTAGCGCACGGAGAGCTCGGCGATCTCCATGGAGCGCGCCTGGTGCCGCATGGCCGTCAGCAGGGTGCCGACGTGGATGTCACGCCCCTCCGAGCCCTGCCTGAACCCTTCGAGCACGGCCTCGACCACCTGGTCGAGGCTCAGCCCTCTGGAGGTGTGCTGTTCGGGCGCGAAGCGCACTTCGGCGTAGACCACCCCGTCGGCGGCCAGGTCCTGGGCGCACTCGGAGGCGACACGCACCAGCGACTCGCGCGTCTGCATGACCCCTACCGTGTGGTCGAACGTTTCGAGGTAGCGCTCGAGCGAGCCCGAGTCGGATGCCTCCTCGAACCACTGGCGCAGATTGGCGGGGTCGTGGGTGGGCAGCCGGCCGTAGTCGGTCTCCCGGGCCAGCTCGACGATCGTCTCGGCGCGGAGCCCGCCGTCGAGGTGATCGTGCAGCAACACCTTGGGAGCCCGCCGGATCTGGTCAAGCGTTGGGCTCATCAGGCCATGATAAGAGCACCGCCCGGCTTTCCGGGTTACGGCTCAGCCGCGGCCTGCCGACTCCGGGCTGAACGCGGGCAGGCACACGGCGATGTATTCAGCCCCGTCGGGGCCGGCGCTGTATCTGACCTTCTCCCCCGGCGTGGTCACCATCGACTGCCCCGCCTCGACCACGGTCGTGCCCTCCGCGTGCTCCACGATCACCGTGCCGCGCAGGACCACGGTGTACTCGGTGAACTCCGGCGTCTGAGCGGGCTCCTCCCAGCCGGCCGGCGCGACCATGCGGGCAATGGAGATCGCCTCGTCGCCACTGCTGACGCGACCCACATGCTCGTCAATGATCTTACCGCCGGGCACCGGAATGCGAGCGGGCCCCTCGATCTTCCTCACCATCACCCCAGGCTAGCTGTTCTGTCCCGTGAGGTTGGGTACGCGGCTGGTGGGTGGTTCGGCAGTCCGGGCACGCGCCGTTCTGTCGGCGGTCGCCCCTAAGGTGATCGCCATGGGAGTTCCATGGGGAATCGAGGAATACAGCAGCAAGTACGACCGGGACATGGTGCTGGAGGATTGGACGCCGTTCGCCGAGGCGGCGCTCAACATGCGTCGCTCGTTTGGGATCATGCACGGTGACGTGCGCGTCGAGTTCCGCAAGAGAAAACTGGCCGACGGCCGGTCCGAGGTGTACACGACCGAGACGCCCGCGCCCGCGGCCCGGGCGCAGATCGACCGGTTGTCAATGGGCGACGGCACCTACGACATGTTCGACCAGATCATGGATGGTTACGACATCTTCCTGCCCTGGACAAGCAAGGAGCGGAGTTGGACCGTCAAGACCCCGGACCGCGTATGGTACGTGACGACGCTGGACGTCCTGATCGGCACGACGTATCGTACGGACGACCTCGACGACGACCCCAGTCTTCAGAAACTGGCCGGAGAACTGTGCCGGGCGGGGGTCGTCGCGCAGAAGTACAAACTCGCAGTGGGCATTTCCTACTGAACAAATCCGGCGGAGTCGCCGTTGCCAGCCCCGTTATGATGTCCCCACCCATGTGCCGGACACCACGCCGCCCGACGGGCTTGCTCTCGTCCCTGGTGGCCGCATCCACCAGCCTCCCAATCGAACAACCTCGTGCGGTAAACGGGGCCAGCCGGTGCCCGGGGTCGCCGGTCAGTGGGCCACGTCGATGATCAGGCGGCTGGGTGCGCCCTGCTCCTGGATCTGGAACGCGGCCCGCCTGTCCAGCACCAGGCCGATGCCGACGCGGCCCTCGAAGTCGCCCGTCCTGACGACGTCGGTGAGGTTGCGCAGTTTCGCGTGGTAGATCGGGCCGCCCTCCCACGTGGGCGTGCCGTCCTCGTCGTGGGCGTTGGCGGGGAAGAGCGTGACGAGGAGGTACGCGCCACCGCGGATCTCGATCGGCCTGCCGGAGCCGTCCTCCACGAACGTGTCCACCCATCGCACGTTGTAGCCGGGTATCTTGCCGTCGAGGTCGATGACCACGCGGTCGTACGTCCTGTGCCCGGCGTACCGTACGCCCGTCACGATGGCGGGCTCGATGCCGTCGCGCCGGACGTCCACCTCGGCGGTGCTCGTCGGGACGTTGCGGCCAGGAGTGTCGCGGGCCGTGGCGGACGACCTGGTCGGGCCCGGCGATCCGGGCAGGGCGGTCTGCTGGGCCGGGCCGCAGGCGGTGAGCGCGGCGAGACAGGCCAGCGAGGCCAGCCAGGCCAGGGCGCGCGAGCGCGACGACCGGCGGCCGGGCGGGGATGGCGAGCGCATGCCCGGTAGATGCCCAGCCCCGCCTCGCCGCAAGCCGCGTTTCCGCAGACCGCGCCGCTCTCTCGGGCCTGCGGCCGGGCGAAACACGCAAAGGGCCCGCATCGCGCGGGGCCCTTCACGGCCGGGCCGTCTTGCGCGCCATGGCGCCCGCCACCCCGGCCCGGACACGTCCCGGCACAGGCACGTCCCGAGACGGAGCCGGGCGGGCGACCACCCGGAAGAACGTATGCAAATGCATGCACCGAAGTGGTACCCTCCGCGACATGGACGAGGAGTTCGTGGTCGACACCTGGCACTACGTCCTGGCCAAGCACGCCAAGGCCATGTGCGCCCTGGAGCGCGAGCTGGGCGACCGGCACGGCCTGGGTCCCAGCGAGTTCGAGGTGCTCGACCGGATCGTCCACCACGACAAGAAACTGCGCATCCAGGAGCTCTGCGACGGAGTCCACCTGAGCCAGAGCGCCCTGTCACGGGTGGTGGCGCGGCTGGAGAAGGCCGAGCTGGTCTCGCGTGGCGTGTGCGACGCCGACCGCCGGGGCGTCTACGTGTGCATCACCGACGCGGGGCGCGCCCGGCACGCCGAGGCCCTCCCCACGCAGCGCGCCGTCCTGCTCCAGGTCTTCGCCGACGCCCCCGCCCCGTCGCCCCCCGGCGGGGTCGTGGTCACGTAGCGGTGACGCGTTCGATGACCAGTGGCGGCCGCTCCACGTCGGCAGGGCCCACCGCGTAGCCGCCGTCCAGCGCCTCCAGCGCCCGTTCGAAGCGGGCCGTCTCGTCCGCGTGCAGGGTCAGCAGCGGCTGCCCCTCGCGCACCGGGTCACCGGGCTTGGCGTGCAGCGTGACGCCCGCCCCCGCGGACACCGGGTCCTCCTTGCGTGCCCTCCCTGCGCCGAGCCGCCAGGCGGCCAGCCCGACGGCGTACGCGTCGAGCCGGGTCAGCACGCCCGACGCCGGCGCCTCCACCGTGGCCGTCTCGGCCGCCCTGGGCAGCGGGGCGTCGGGGTCGCCACCCTGGGCGGCGATCATGCGACGCCAGGCGTCCATCGCCGAGCCGTCGGCCAGCGCCTTCGCCGGGTCCTTGCCGGTCACCCCCGCGGCGGCCAGCATCTCCCGCGCCAGGCGGACCGTCAGCTCCACCACGTCGGCGGGCCCTCCGCCGGCCAGGACCTCGACGGCCTCCTCGACCTCCAGGGCGTTGCCCACGGCCAGCCCGAGCGGCCGATCCATGGCCGTCAGCAGCGCGACCGTGCGCACGCCCGCGTCCGTGCCGAGCGCGACCATGGTCTCGGCCAGTTCCCTCGCCGTCTCCGTGGTCTTCATGAAGGCCCCTGAGCCGACCTTCACGTCGAGGACGAGCGAGCCGGTGCCCTCGGCGATCTTCTTCGACATGATCGAGGAGGCGATCAGCGGGATGGACTCCACGGTGCCGGTGACGTCGCGCAGGGCATACAGCTTCTTGTCGGCGGGCGCGAGGCCCGAGCCCGCGGCGCAGACGACCGCCCCGGCCTCGCGCAGGACGTGCAACATCTCGTCGTTGGAGAGCGAGGCGCGCCAGCCGGGAATCGACTCGAGCTTGTCGAGCGTGCCGCCGGTGTGGCCGAGGCCGCGGCCGGACAACTGCGGCACGTACGCCCCGCACGCCGCCACGAGCGGCGCCAGCGGCAGCGTGATCTTGTCGCCGACCCCGCCGGTCGAGTGTTTGTCGGCGGTGGGGCGGTCGAGTGCGGTCCAGTCCATGCGCTCGCCCGAACGGATCATCGCCCGGGTCCAGGCGGCGATCTCGCGCCGGTCCATTCCGTTCAGCAGGATCGCCATGGCCAGCGCGGACATCTGCTCGTCGGCCACGCCGCCGCTCGTGTAGGCGTCGACCACCCAGTCGATCTGTGCGGTGGTCAGCTCGCCGCCGTCGCGCTTGGCGCGGATGACCTCGATCGTGTCCATCACGAGCTCCGGCTGAGGTCCTGCGGGCCGAACGCGTACGGCAGGATCTCACCCATCGGCTTCGGCCCGTCGACGGTCTCGACCAGCAGGTCGTCGCCGCCGAACTCGTAGAGGAGCTGGCGGCAGCGCCCGCACGGCATCAGCAGCTCGCCATGGCCGTCGACGCAGGTGAAGGCCACCAGCCGGCCGCCGCCCGAGTGGTGCAGCGCCGACACCAGGCCGCACTCGGCGCACAGGCCGACGCCGTAGGAGGCGTTCTCGACGTTGCAGCCGGTGACCACCCGGCCGTCGTCGACCAGCGCCGC
This sequence comes from Nonomuraea diastatica, assembly GCF_004349015.1. Classification (NCBI taxonomy): domain Bacteria; kingdom Bacillati; phylum Actinomycetota; class Actinomycetes; order Streptosporangiales; family Streptosporangiaceae; genus Nonomuraea; species Nonomuraea diastatica. The sequence continues at coordinate 38,755 of NZ_SMKP01000007.1, read as the reverse complement.
CGCCCCCACAGGGAACTTGGAGTACGGTGCGTACGCGTTGCGCATGGCCTCGGCGGCCCTGGCGCGCAGGGTCTCCCAGTCGATGCTCAATGTTGATCCCCCCTGCGGTAGCTCACGCCGTCGGCCTTGGGCATGCGCAGCCGCTGCGAGGCGACCAGCAACACGATCAGCGTGAGCACGTGCGGTGTGATGAAGACGAACTCGTTCGGCAACTGGTCGACGGCCAGCCAGAGCCAGAACAGCACGACCATACCCGCGGCGGCGGCGGCCATCATCGTGTACTGCCTGGCGCCTCTGGTCACCATCTCGGCCGGGTCGCCCGACGCCAGCAGGCGGCGGGCCTGCTGGCCGAGGTAGATGAGCAGCAGCACGGCGCCGAAGAGGAAGAACGAGGTGACCGCCCCCGAACTGCGCAGTTGCAGGCCGTCGGCGTAGCCGAACAGCGCGGCACCGCCCGCGAGCCCGCCGGGGCGCCAGTTGCCGAAGATCATGGCGGCCAGGCCGATGAAGCCGCGACCCGCCGTCTGCCCCTCCACGTACTTGGTGGAGACGAAGACGAGGAACACGCCGCCGAGCCCGGCGAACGCGCCGGAGATGACGACGGCGACGTACTTGATCAGGTAGACGTTCACGCCGAGCGACTCGGCCGCCCACGGGTTCTCGCCCGCCGAGCGCAGCCGCAGGCCGAAGGCCGTGCGCCAGAGCACGAAGAACGTCAGCGGCAGCAGGAGGACGGCCAGGACCACCAGCACGTTGACATTGTGGGTGAGCCCGCGCAGGATGCCCGCGAGGTCGGACAGCAGGAACCAGTGGGTGCTCTCCAGCCGTCCGAGCAGGTCGGGCCCGTCCGACAGCAGCGGCAGGCTGACCCGCGCCGGCGGCGAGGTGATGGCCGGCGAGGTGGTGATGCCCGCGCCCGCCTCCGCCGCCTGGGTGCCCTCCTTGTAGAGCACCTCCGACAGGAAGCGGGTGACGCCGGGGCCGAGCAGGTTGATGGCGACGCCGCTGATGATGTGGTCGACGCCGAACGTCACGGTGGCGATGGCGTGCAGCAGGCCGCCGAGCGCGCCGCCGAGCAGGCCCGCGACCAGCGCGGCCACGGCGCCCCACTGGTATCCGGCCCAGCCGGCGAACCAGGTGCCGAGCACCATCATGCCCTCTAGGCCGATGTTGACCACGCCGGCCCGCTCGGCCCACAGCCCGCCCAGCCCGGCCAGGCCGATCGGCACCGCGAGCAGCAGCGCGGCGGCGAACGTGCCGGACGAGGTGATGTCGTTGTAGCCCGACACGACCCGGACCAGCGACAGCAGCAGGAGGAGCACGGCGACGCCGACGAGCGCCACGTGGTATTTCCCGACCCTGGTCATGCTCCCACCTCAACCGGAGAGTTCCCGCCGAGCTGCCGGGCGGCCCTGCGTTCTTCGAGTCTGAGCGCGAGGCGGTTGGTCACCTCGTTGGCCACGACGACCAGCAGCACGATCACGCCCTGGATGATCGTGATGACGGACGGCGGCACCTCCGCGATCTGCAGCGCGCCCTGCGCCCGGTCGAGGAACGCGAACAGCAGCGCGGCGATCGCGATGCCCACGGGCTTGTTCCTGCCGAGCAGCGCCACCGCGATGCCGAGGAAGCCGAGCCCGGCGGTGAAGTTGGAGTTGAAGGCGCCTCGGTCGCCGAGGATCTCGGGCAGGCCGATGAGCCCGGCGATCGCGCCCGACATGACCATCGCCGCGATCACCATCGTCTTGGGGTTGACGCCGGAGGCGAGCGCGGCCGGACCGTTGAGCCCGCTGGCCTTGACGTCGAAGCCGAACCTGGTGCGTTCGAGCACCACCCAGACCACCAGGCCGAGCACGACCGCCACGAGCAGGAATCCCCACACTCCGCCGCCCCGGGTGGGGGGGAGCATGCCGAACCAGTCGAAGAAGAAGTTGAGGTTGGGGAACATGGCCGACTCGGGGAGGTCCGGCGTCGTCGTGGTGAGCTCGCCCTCGGCACGCTGCCCCGCGAACGGGCCGCGCACGAGGTAGGAGGTCAGGTTGATCGCGATGTAGTTCAGCATGATCGTGGCGATGACCTCGTTCACGCCCCTGGTCACCTTCATGACCGCGGGGATGAGCGCGTAGAGGCCGCCGACGGTCGCGGCGACCAGGATGATCACCGCGATCTGGATCGGCTTGGGCGCCGTGAACGTCGAGCCCACATATGCCGCGCAGATGGCCGCCAGACGATACTGGCCTTCCACGCCGATGTTGAAGAGGTTCATGCGGAAGCCCACCGCCACCGCGAGACCGGCGATGAACAGCGGCACCGCGCGGTTGAGGAAGGCCGCGATGCCGTTCGACTGCGACCGGGCGCTCGCGCCGAAGTCGAAGAAGGCGGCGAACGCGGTGAGCGGGTCGGCTCCCGCGGCGATGATGGCGACACTGCAGATCGCGACCGCCAGGACGATGGCGACGGCGGCGCCGGCGACGGTGAACAGCGCCCGGTTGAGCCCCGCGGGCATCACGACTCCTCAGTGCCGGCGATCGCGCCGGTCATGTAGCCGCCCAGCCGCTCGGGCGTGATGTCGGACGGGTCGAGTGCGGCCACGAGGCGGCCACGGTAGATCACCTGGATGCAGTCGGACAGGCCGATCAGCTCGTCGAGGTCGGCGGAGATGAGCAGCACGGCCAGCCCGGCTGCCCGGGCGTCGCGCAGGTGGTCCCAGATCGCGGCCTGGGCTCCGACGTCCACGCCCCGGGTGGGATGGGCGGCGATGAGGAACGAGGGCTCGCCGCTCATCTCGCGGCCCACGATCAGCTTCTGCTGGTTGCCGCCGGACAGCGCCAGGGCCAGCGTGTCGACGCCGGGCGTGCGTACGTCGTAGTCCTCGACGATGCGCCAGGTGTCGGCCTTGGAGGCCCGCCGGTTGACCCAGATGCCGCTGCGCGCGGGTCTCCTGGTCTGGTGGCCGAGCACGCGGTTCTCCCACAGCGACGCCTCCAGCAGCAGGCCCTGGCGATGGCGGTCTTCCGGGATGTAGCCGATGCCGGCCTCCCGGCGTCTCAGCGTGGACCAGCCGCTGAGGTCCTGCCCGCCCAGCGCGATGCCGCCGTGCGCCGGGCGGATGCCCATGATCGCCTCGATCAGCTCGCTCTGGCCGTTGCCTTCGACGCCGGCCAGGCCGAGGATCTCGCCCTCGTGGATCTCGAACGACACGTCGTCGAGGAGCAGCCGCCTGCCCTCCTCGCGCAGCAGGTCGACGTAGCGCTCGACCGTCATGCCCTTGGGCACGGCGCGGTGGCCGTCGGCCTCCATGGTGAGGTGCGACACCTTCAGCATCACCGTGTCGGTCACCGTGGACTCGCGCGTCTCGGGTGTGGGCAGCTCGCTGCCCACCATCAGCTCGGCGAGTTGCCGGGCGGTCACCTCGTTCGGATCGACGCTCGCGACGGTGGTGCCGCGCCGGATCACGGTGATCTCGTCGGCGATGTCGAGCACCTCGTCGAGCTTGTGGGAGATGAAGATGACCGTCAGGCCCTCGGCCGTGAGCTCGCGCAGGTTCTGGAAGAGCTCGTCGACCTCCTGCGGGACGAGCACGGCGGTCGGCTCGTCGAGGATGAGGATGCGGGCGCCGCGGTAGAGGACCTTGAGGATCTCCACGCGCTGGCGGTCGCCGACGCCGAGGTCCTCCACCAGCTTGCCGGGATCGACGCGCAGGCCGTGGGCGGCGGCCAGCTCGGTGATGCGCTTCGTGGCCGCGCCGACGTCGAGCCTGCCGCCTTTCGTCGGCTCGGCGCCGAGGACGATGTTCTCCAGCACGGTGAAGTTGTCGGCCAGCATGAAGTGCTGGTGGACCATGCCGATGCCGGCGGCGATGGCGTCGCTCGGCGAGCGGAAGCCGACGTCCTTGCCGCCGACCTTGATCGTGCCCTCGTCCGGCTTCTGCATGCCGTAAAGGATCTTCATCAGCGTCGACTTGCCGGCGCCGTTCTCCCCGACGATGGCGTGCACCGTGCCCTGCCGGACCGAGATGCGGATGTCATGGTTGGCGACGACGCCGGGGAAGCGCTTGGTGATGCCCTCAAGCTCGACGGCGGGTCTCGCCGTGCCGAGGGTGTCCGCGCTCATGTGCTCACCGCTCCCAGATCGTTGGTCGGTGCTCGCTCACTTCGCCTCTCCTAGAAGCAGGGCGGCATAGGCGAAGGCCCGAAGTTGCGGACTCCGGGCCCTCGCGTCGGTCATGATTCTGATTACGGCTTGGACGGGACCGTGATCTTGCCCTCGACGATGTCCTTTTTGGCCGCGTCGAGCTCGTCCTTGATGTCGTCGATCTCGCCGCCGGTGGTGGCCAGACCGACGCCGTCGACCTTGAGGTCGTAGGTGATGTTGGTGCCGCCCTTGGCTCCGCCCTGGAATGCCTTGATGAACTCGAACACGCCGACGTCGACGCGCTTGAGCATCGAGGTCATGATGACCGACTGGAGGTTGCTCTCCTTGACCGTCTGGCGCTGGTCGGAGTCGACGCCGATGGCCTTCTTCTTGGCCGCGGCAGCCGCCTGGAACACGCCGAGACCGGAGTCGCCGGCGGCGTGGTAGACGATGTCGGCGCCGTCCTGGAACATCTTCTCGGCCGCGACCTTGCCCTTGTCGGGGGCCTTGAACCCGGAGAAGTCGCCGTCAGGGGTCAGGTATTTCACGTCGATCTTGGCGTCCGCCTTGACCGACTTCACGCCGGCATCGAAGCCCGCCTCGAACTTCTTGATCAGGTCGTTCTCGACGCCGCCGACGAAGCCGACGTGGCCGCTCTCCGCCTTGGTCGCGGCCGCGACACCCGCCAGGTAGGAGCCCTGCTCCTCGGCGAACAGCAGGCCGGTCACGTTGGGCGCGTTGGAGGCGGAGTCGACGACCGCGAACTGGATGTCGGGGTATTCCTCCGCGGTCTTCTTGATGTCCTCGCCGTAGGCGAAGCCGACGCCGATGATGGGGTTGTAGCCGGCGTCGGCCAGCTGGCGCAGCAGGTCGCCTCGGTTGGAGCCGTCGGAGGCCGGGCTCAGCTCCTTGATCTCGGCGTTGAGCTCCGTCTTGGCCTGCTCCAGGCCCGCGTACGCCGCGTCGTTGAACGACTTGTCGCCGCGCCCGCCGATGTCGAAGGCGAGCCCGACCTTGAGCGCGCCCTCGGACTCGCCGGCCGGAGCCTGGCTCGCCGTGGTGCCCCCACCAGTGTCGCCGCCGCAGGCGGCCGCTGCCATGAGCATGACGCCGGCCACCGTGCCGACCGCCATCCTGCTGAATCGCTTGCCGAGCAAGGCGACTCCTTCCATTTCCCGCCGACTTCCTCCGCTGCGAGTTCGTCGCGCGCGTCAAGGAGCGTACGGCACCTGCACGGAAGATAGTTGGTTGACCAGGGCACACCAAACCAGCACACAGGGTCGCAACCGCTCCGTTATCGACATCAAGCGCGTCCGTGACCTGAAGCGGGCGTCAGGTCCGGGAAAACTTTTGCTCAAGTTCGGGTCTCGATCACCCTTGCCCCCAAGCAGATCATGGCGGACATTCCCAGCGACGGCGGAAATTTCCTATCGGAGCACCGTATGCATCCTTGCAAGGTCTTGTTCGTACCCCTGGTCGCGTTACTCGTCGCGACCTTGACCGGCACCCCGCCCGCCACAGCCGCCACCCCCGCCATCAAGATCGACGACAACGCCACCCAGCCGATCTTCTCCAGGGCGGACGCCATCGCGCAGACCGTGTTCGTCGAGGTCGAGGGGATCGACAGCGACAACGACGGCAAGCCGGACCGCGTCGCCGTGGACATCCTTCGGCCCAAGGAGACCGACGAGGGCCTGAAAGTCCCCGTGATCATGGAGGCCAGCCCCTACTACGCCGGCGGCAACGACGTCTCCAACCACCCCGTGGACGTCGACGAGAACGGCGACCCGCTGCCCGGCCTGCGGGCCGACGCGGCCAAGACGGTGCCCCAGCCCTTCGACGGCTACTACGACAACTACTTCGTCCCCCGCGGCTACGCCATCGCGCTGGTGGAGAACCTCGGCAGCGGACGCGCCACCGGCTGCCCGACCTCCGGAGACCGCAACGAGACGGCCGGGCCCAAGGCCGCGATCGACTGGCTGAACGGCCGCGCCAAGGGCTTCGACGCCGACGGCAAGCCCGTCGAGGCCACCTGGTCCACGGGCAAGGTCGGCATGATCGGCGTCTCGTACAACGGCACGCTGCCGAACGCGGTCGCCGCGACCGGCGTCAAGGGGCTGGAGACGATCGTCCCGATCGCCGCGATCTCCAGCTGGTACGACTACTACCGCGCCAACGGCGGCGTCCTGGCACCCGGCGGATTCCAGGGCGAAGACCTGGACGTGCTCTCGAAATACGTACTGACCAGGGAGAACGGCCAGGAGGTCTGCGGCGCGCTGATGGACCGGCTCACCGCCGAGCAGGACCGGATCACCGGCGACTACAGCCCGCTCTGGGACGCTCGCAACTACATGAACGACGTCGGCAAGGTCAGGGCCAGCGTCTTCCTGGTGCACGGGCTCAACGACTGGAACGTCAAGACCAAGCAGTTCGCGCAGTGGTGGTACGCCCTGGCCAAGCGGGACGTGCCGCGCAAGATCTGGCTGCACCAGGGCACCCACATGAGTCCCTTCAATCTGCGTACCGCCGAGTGGCTGCGGCAGCTGCACGGCTGGTTCGACCACTGGCTGCACGGCATCGACTCCGGCATCATGCGCGAGCCGCAGGCGGACGTGGAGAGCGCGTCCGGCCAGTGGGCCCAGCACGCCTCGTGGCCGCTGCCGGGGACGGCCACGGTGCCGCTCTGGCTGGGCCCGGGAGCGAAGCTGGGCCTGCTGCCGCACCCGCTGTCGCGCAAGGAGTCGTTCACCGACCAGAAGTCCAGGACGGCCGAGCAACTCGTGGAGGCCACGGGGCCCGATGCGAACCGGCTGGCGTACACGACCGGCCCGCTCCCCGCCGACGTGCGGATCTCCGGCACGCCCACGGTCACGGTGCGGGCCTCGCTGAAGGACGGCGCGTCTCCGTACCTGACGGCGTTGCTGGTGGACTACGGCGCGGACGAGCGCCCGAACGGCACCCTCGTCTCGACCGGCCAGAGCTACTGCTACGGCGAGAGCGTCCCCGACGACTCGGGCTGCACGACGCTGAGGAGGCTCGGCACCGCCGTGACCCCGTACAAGATCGTCACCCGGGGCTGGCTGGACGTGCGCAACCGGCACCGCCCGGACCGGACCGAGCCGCTGCGGCCCGGCAAGGAGTATGGCTTCACCTGGGACTTCCAGCCGACCGACTACGTATTCAAGAAGGGGCACCGGCTGGGCCTGGTGATCATCTCGACCGACGTCGACTACACCCTGCGTTATCCGCCGGGCACCAGGATCACGGTCACGCCGGGACGCTCGTCCCTCCGGCTGCCCGTGGTGTGGGGCCGGCTGATGTGATGGGAAGGCCCGCCGCGCCTGCGGCGGGCCGTCACCCCAGGTTCACGCCAGGGCGGAGGTGATCGAGTCGAGCGGGCCGACCTCCCACAGCGCGGTCAGCGCGGTGGTGGCCATCACCCGCACGCCCATCGAGATCGCCTCCTCGTCGACGTCGAACGTGCCCTGGTGGATGTCGTAGGTGAAGCCGTCGGGCGAGCGCGTGCCGAGGCGGGCGAACGCGCCGGGGATCGACTCGAGATACCAGGCGAAGTCCTCGCCACCGAGCGACTGCTGCGTCGGGACGACCGCGCCCGCGCCCAGCGCGCGCTCGGCGGCCTCGGTCAGCATCTCGACGCTGACCTCGTCGTTGACCACCGGCGGCACGCCGCGCGTGTAGTCCATCGTGGCCTCGACGCCGTAGGCGCCGGCCACCGACTCCAGCAGCGACTTGATCAGGTCAGGGGCGGCGTGCCAGGCGTTCTCGTCGAGGCAGCGGACCGTGCCCTCGGCGACGCCGTCGTCGGGGATCGCGTTGGCGGCCGAGCCGGCCTCGACCTTGCCCCAGACGAGGCTGAGGGACGAGCGCGGATCGACGCGGCGCGACAGCGCGGCGGGCAGCTCGGTGAGGATCTTGGCCAGGGCGAACACGAGGTCGGCGGTCAGGTGGGGGCGGGCGGTGTGACCGCCGGGGCCAGAGACCTTGACGGCCAGCTTGTCGCAGGCGGAGGTGATCGGGCCGTTCCTGAGCCCGATCTGGCCGACGTCGACGCGCGGGTCACAGTGGAGGCCGAAGATGCGGTCGACGCCGCTGATGCCGCCGTGGGCCATGATCTCGAGCGCGCCGCCCGGCAGCTCCTCGGCGGGCTGGAAGATCAGGCGTACGCGGCCGGGCAGCAGGCCGGCGGCGGCCTGCTGGGCGAGGAAGAGCGAGGTGCCGAGCAGGATCGTGGTGTGCACGTCGTGGCCGCAGGCGTGGCAGACCCCGGCCACGGTCGAGTGGTAGGGGACGTCCTTCTCGTCCTGCAGCGGCAGCGCGTCGATGTCGGCGCGCAACGCGATGGTCGGGCCGTCGCCGCTGCCCACGTCGCAGATCAGGCCGGTGCCGCGGGGCAACACCGAAGGGGCCAGACCGGCGGCCGTGAGCCGTTCGGCGATGCGCTGTGTCGTGCGGTATTCGGCGAAGGCCAGCTCAGGGTGCATGTGGAGGTCGCGGCGGAACGCCACGAGATCCTGCTCGCTCTCCGCCAGGAACGCGTCGAGTTCCCCCCGAAGCTCACGTCCCCGCATATGTCACCGTCCCGTCCCAATGCCGCACTGCCCCGAACGTCTCGGGCAACGCAGCTGTTGCGCTGTGAAAACTCGTCCATCCCCGCAGGGCGCCCGGATCGGGCGGCCGCTCAGCGAAGCAAAAAACACACCCGCTGGTGTCAGGTGCGCGAGATCGTCAGCACGGGCTTGCGTTCGTCAGTCGCGAGTGCCGCCGCGGCCCGGGAGCACAGCGGTCGGCCGTGAGCCCGATGGCGATGCTTCGACTTTATCGCTCCCGCACGGCCTCTCGGCGACAGATACCCCAAAAGTTAGCCGATGGCATGCCCGTAACCTGGGGTGGGTCACGTTACGTTAGGGGTTGCGTGATCCCGAAATAGTCACAAGGGATCAGTAGATGGTGACCCGTTGTCGCCAGTTCCAAACGTGGTCAGCGATTCCGAATCCTGTCACCTTCCGTCATGGTCATCACACTTCGACGATGGCTGTCTATGAGAAGAATGCGTGCTTCACTCGCTATATGATCACTAATATCCCGTTCGGGGAGAAGTATGCTGGGTTGAGCATCTTCGAGCCGGTCGAGGGGACCCTGGTGGTCGTGCCCTCGCTCTCGCTTCCACAGGACGAGCTCCGCCGCATCACGGGAGTCAGGTCGTACGAGGAGCGCCTGCTCTTCCTGCTGCTCACACTGCGGGAGCCTGGGGTCAAGGTGATCTACCTCTCCTCCGCCCCCATCGATCCCGACATCATCGACTATTACTTCGACTTTCTCCCCGACCCTGACGACGCCGCCAAGCGCCTCACCCTGATCACCCTCGACGACCCCTGGTCTCAGCCGTTGACCAGGAGCCTGCTCTCCCGTCCCGACGTGATGGAGCAACTGCGATCGGCGATCGACGGTGACGCCTGGCTGGTGCCGTTCGTCCTGAGCGAGCTGGAGGAGGAGCTCGCCTCGTCACTCAACGTGCCCCTCTACGGTCCGGCCACGTCCCTTTCCTATTACGGCTCCAAGACCGGCGCCCGCGAGGTGGGACATGAGGCGGGCGTGCCGATGCCGCGCGGCTTCGGCGACCTGCGCACCGAGGTCGAGATCGAGGAGGCGATGGAGGGGGTGCCGGGCGAGCGGGTGATCGTCAAGCTGAACGACGGCTACTCCGGGCTCGGCAACGTGATCGTCGACAAGGCCGACAGGTCGCTGACCCGCTTCTCCGCGGCGGGAGAGACCTGGGCCAGCTACACCGCCAAGATCCAGGAGCGCGGCGCGGTGGTCGAGGAGTACATCGAGCACCGGCCGCTCTACTACCCGAGCGCCCTGGCCTGCATCACGCCGGGCGGGGACGCGCGCGTGCTGGCCACGCACGACCAGATCCTCGGCGGTGACAGCGGCCAGGTCTACCAGGGCTGCACGTTCCCGGCGGCGGAGGAGTACCGCTCCGAGGTGGGCGCGTCGGCCGGCCTGATCGCCCGCGCCCTGGCCGAGCGGGGCGTGGTGGGCGTGTTCGGGATGGACTTCTTCGCGCTCAAGGCCGACGCCGGGTACGCGGCGCTGCTGTGCGAGATCAACCTGCGGATCGGCGGCACCACGCATCCGTTCGGCGCCGCCATGCTGACGACCGGGGCCACGTACGATCAGGCCACCGGTCTCCTCATGTCAGGAAATCAGCCGAAGTTCTACACCGCGACCGACAATTGCGCTTCAGCATGCCTGCGCGGGCGCACCCCCGGCGAGATCGTCAGGACCGCCGAGCGGCTCGGGGTCGGGTTCGACCCCGAGCGGCGTACCGGGAACGTCTTCCACCTGCTCGGCGCCGTTCCCGAGCACGGCAAGCTGGGCTTCACCTCGATCGGGAACTCACGGGAGGAGGCCGACGAGCTGCACGCGCTCACCCGGCGTCTCTACTGCGGCCCGTGACCGAGGGCGAGCCGCCACCTGCGCCGCGCCCCCGGCCGGCGCGCAGGCCGCGCCAGCCGATGACCGCCAGGATGACGGCGAGCACGACGTTCACCACGACGAGGATGCCGTGCACCACGTAGAAGCTGGTCGGATGGCCGTCGGCCAAGTTAAACCCCAGGTTCACCCACTCGAAGATCATGAATGCGCCGACGACGATGAGGAATCCGGCGATCTTTCGTGACATGCCCATCTCTCTAGTATCGAAGGTGGATCTCCGGGGGATGTGTCGCCACATGGGCATTCACACGGAGCTACGCTGAGACCGCCATGTGGACGAAAATCGTGCCAATTACGGCATTCATCGCCTCAGTCTCGCTCACCAGCGGGACCGCGTACGCCGCACCGACGACACCGGTCGGCGGCGAGGCGCTGGGCAGCCATGGCCTGGTGTCGCCCGATGGCGTCAAGAAGCCTCCCAAGAGCAAGGCTACGTCGTACGTCATCGCGGACGTCGGCACGGGGCAGGTGCTCGCGGCGAAGAACGCCCACGGGCGTTACCTGCCGGCCAGCACGCTCAAGGCGCTCACCGCGCTCACGCTCATCCCCAAGCTCGACAGGAACCGCCAGATCCGGCCGAGCCGCAACGCCTGCAACCAGGAGGGCAGCGCGGTCGGCCTGTCGGTCAAGGCGAAGTACAAGGTCGAGGACCTGTTCAAGGGCCTGATGATGTCGTCGGGCAACGACGCCGCCATGGCCCTGGCCGAGACGAACGGCGGCCTGGACAAGACCATGCGTGACATGAACGCCGAGGCCAAGCGGCTGCAGGCGAACGACACGGTGGCCAAGACGCCCAGCGGCCTGGACAAGCCGGGGCAGAGCAGCTCGGCCTACGACCTGGCGTTGATCGCCCGCGCCGGACTGGCCAACCCCGACTTCAAGCGCTACATCAGCACGAAGACCGCGAACTTCCCAGCACCCAAGGGCAAGCACTACCAGATCAGCAACCACAACAAGCTACTCTGGCGTTACCAGGGCATGATCGGCGTCAAGAACGGCTGGACCTCGAAGGCCAAGGCCAGCTTCGTCGGCGCGGCCACCCGTGGCGGCCACACGATCGTGGTGAGCATCATGCGGCACGAGGGCTTCTTCTGGGACGAAGTGGCCAAGCTGCTCGACTGGGGCTTCTCGGTGCGCGGCAAGGCGACACCGGTCGGGAAGCTCGTCGATCCGCTCCCCGATCCGCAGGCCGCGGCCCAGCCGCAGGCCTCCACGTCCGTCACGCCCGCCGCCCAGCCGGCGCTGCTGGACAGGGCCGGCTCGAAGCAGACCGACTCCACCAGGACCATGGGGGCGCTCGTGATCGGCGGCGGGCTGCTGTTCGGCCTCATCTGGCTCGCGTACGGGATCCGCCGCAAGCGCGGCAGGTCACGGCTTTGACGACGTCCCCGGCGCAGGCACCGGCGACGGGGCCGGCGGCGGGCTGAACCCCGCCGTCGACGTCCACGCGGCGACGAACAACACGAGCCTGGCCGAGAAGTTGATCCAGACCAGAAGGCCGACGACGACGGTGAACGCGCCGTAGACGGGGTTGCTCAGCGTGTGCCCGAGCAGCAGGGTCGCCGCCTGCTTGAGCACCCCGAACCCGATGGCGCCGAGCAGCGCGCCCTTGGCGATCGCCCGGAACGGCAGCCGGGCCTTGGCCACCCACCCGAGCAGGATCACGAACAGCAACCAGTCGGCGCCCACGCTCGCCGCCACTCCCGCGATCCTGAGACCGAGCGTCACCAGCATGGACGCGCCGCCGAAGAGCACGTGCAGCACCTTGTCCGTGGCCGTGGTGGCGAACCCGGCCACCAGCACGGAAATGATCATCGTCGCCCCGACGATGACGAGCGAGGCGAGGTCGCGCAGCTTGCCGGCGACGAAGCCGAGCGGCGGCGCGGTCGTCATCGACATCTCGCGCAACGCCTCGCGCAACGCGTCGAGCGCCCCGAGCCCGGCGTAGAGGAGACCGAGCAGCCCGATGATCCCGGCGGTCTCCTTGGCCTGGGCGATGCCCTCGAGGTCGAGCTGGGAGGCGAGACCCGGCAGCCGCTCGGCGATCGCCCGCTGCAGCGCGTCGCGGGTGGCGTCGCTGGTCGCCACCACGAACCCGAGCACCGCGTACGACAGCGCGAGGAGCGGGAAGAAGGACAGGAACGCGAAGTAGGTGACCGCGCCGGCCAGCCGGTCGCCCGACTGGAGCTGGTAACGCCGCACCGCACTGATGAGGTGGTCGATCGACGGCCGGCGGACCCGCCAGTCGTCCACCTTGCGCCGGCCCCAGGCCTTCACCGGCGCGATCCGCTCCGCCAGACTCACCATCTCACCCTCATTCCAGACCCCAGGGGAGACGATCAGGCTCTCACGACCGTGCCCGCCGTTTCGATCAGGGACGTGAGGACCGTCGCCAGGTCGTGGTGGAGCAACTGCCCATCTCGCTTGACCGCACGCCCCGCGACCAGCACCGTGTCGACGGAGGCGGTGTCGGCGTTGAGCACGATCGCGCCGATCGGGTCCTGCGCCGCCGCCATGCCGGGTGTGTCGGTGCGCACCAGCACCAGGTCGGCCTGCTTGCCCGGCCGCAGCGACCCGACGACGTCGCCGAGCCCGGCCACCTGCGCACCCTCGATGGTGGCCATGCGCAGCGCGTCGCGGGTGGTGAAGCCGAGCCCGGCACCGTCGGGGCGGCCGCGTTCGAGGAGGTGGGCGGTGCGCATCTGGCCGAACATGTCGCCCGGCGAACACACCACGGTGTCGGCGCTGAGCCCGGCCGGGATCCCCGCCGCCCTGGCCCGCCCGGTGATCGGGTAGCCGAGCCCCAGGTTCATCTCGTCGACCGGCGAGACCGAGACGCTGCCGCCGGCGGCGGCGATGCGCTTGAACTGCTCGTCGGTGTAGTCCAGCGCGTGTATGAAGGTGGTGGGGGTGGTGAGCAGCCCGTTCGCCTCCAGGAACGCCAGCCCTCGCGCGGCGCTGTCCGCGCCGTGCCCGCCGAGGTGCGCGGTGACCGGCAGGCCGAGCTCCGCCGCCACCTGCCACTCCTCGAGCGCGCGCTCCTCGCCGGCGATCTCCGGCCCGAGCGCGGCGATGACCATCGTAATCAGGCCCGGGGTGGCGGACAGCTCCTCGTGCACCCGGCGGGTCTCGCCGCGCAGGTCGCCGGGCTCCCCGCCATGGGCGTAGCCGAACACCGCCCTGATGCCGGAGTCGCGCAGCGCCCGCACGGCCGCGTCGGTGTGGCTGGGGGTGAACTGGGCGTGGTTCCAGTCAAGCAGCGTGGTGATGCCGGCGTCCAGGCACTCCAGAGCGCCGGCCAGGGTGCCCGCGTACATGTCCTGTGGGCGGTAGCGGGGGGCGATCTCGTCCAGGATCCGCGTCACGTAGCCAGGGAACGTGGTGTCGGGCGCCACCGCCCTGACGGCCGCCTGCCAGGTGTGGCGGTGGGTGTCGACGAATCCCGGCAACACGATCGTGCCGGTCGCGTCGATCACCTCGGCTCCGCGGACGTCGGCCAGGCCGGGGCCGACCTCCGCGATCGTGCCGCGCTCGATCCGCACGTCCGCCCGGCCCAGCACGACGGGCTCCGGCTCGGTGTCGATGACGACGCCGTTCTTGATCAGAGTTGTGGTTGTCATGCCCGAAAGCTTAACTAAAAGCTTTTGAGAAAGCAATCGAGCCGCAGGTATCCTCGATGGCGTGGAACCCGACGAGGTCGACGCGATGGCCGCGCGCTGGAAAGAGACGGGCATGCCGGCGTCGCTCATCGCCGCGCTGGAGCTGGGCAAGCGAGTCTCGCGTCTCAACCTGCTGTTCGAGCAGGCGGTCAAGGCCGAGCTGGCCGACCTGGGGCTGACCTACGCCGAGTTCGACGTGCTGGCCGCGCTCAACCGGGCGGCCCCGCCGTCGCACAGGATGAAGCCGAGCGAGCTGTCCAGGGCGCTGTTCCTCACGTCGGGAGGCATCAGCAACGTGCTCCAGCGGCTGGCGGCGGCCGGATACGTGGAGCGTGAGGCCAACCCGGGTGACGCGCGAAGCCGCTGGGTGCAGCTGACGGACAAGGGCCGGCGGATGGCGGCCGCCGCGCTGGAGGCGTCGGCACGGGCCTACACCGAGGTTGCCGCCGGGGTCCCAGAAGAGGCCGTGCGGACGGCGGCCGACGACCTGCGCGAGGTCATGTCCCGCATGGGCCGCCGCCGCTTCCGCTGACCCGGAGCCCCCCAGCGGGTGAGCCGCCACCGCGCCCGATGCCCCCTGAGCAGGGCCGAATCCAGGACAGGCGATCTTCGTGAGCCCTAGCCTGTGCAGTTAGGACCGACCCAGGAGGCGCCACGCCCATGGCCGAAATCAGCACCGGGCAGATGGTCAGGCTCCAGCGCGAACGAAGGGGCATGAGCACCACCGCGCTGGCGACCCAGTCCGGCTGCACCACCAGGCACATCGAGCTGATCGAACACGGCAAACGCACCCCGTCTCTCCCCCTCCTGCGGGAGATCGCCAAAGTGCTCGGCGTACGCACCACGGTCCTTTTAGGAGAGACGCCGCGCGACTCCCACGAGCCCAGCCGCCCGCAGATCCGCGACATCGAACGTGCCCTGTTCACCTGCCGCACGCTGACCCCCGACCTCGAACCACCCGACGCCGCGCAGCTCGCGGAACGTGTGGCGGCGGCCCGCAACGCCTGGTTCACCTCGACCCACCGCTACTCGATCCTCATGGCGGCCCTGCCCTCGCTGGTCTCCGACGCCGAGAACCTCGCGCTCGAACGCACCCCGGCCTCCTACGGCGTCGCGGCCGACGCCTACCTGCTGGCCAGAGGCGTGCTCAAACATCTGGGCCGGGTGGACCTCGCCCACCTCGCCGCCGACCGGGCCCTGCGTTTCGCCGAGGAGTCGGCCGATCCGCTGATGACGGCGTGGGCGTACTGGAGCCTGGGGCAGTCGATGTTGTCCGACGACATGCACCAGATCGCGTACGACGTCGCCCGGCGGGCCCTCGAAGTGCTCGAACCCCACGTCGCCGACGGCGACGAGCGCCACAGGAAGGCGCTCGGCGCGCTGCACCTGCTCGCCGCCGTCGGCGCCGCCCGCTCGGGCGACGACGACGAGGCTAGGGAACGGCTGCGCGGTCCCGCCACGCAGCTCGCCGAGCGGGTCCACGAGAGCTCGGACGGCTACGACCTGGCCTTCTTCGGGCCCACCAACGTCGCCATCCACATGGCCAGCATCGAGAACGACGCCGGCCGCCCCGACGCCGTGCTGAGCATCGCCGATGACATCGACCTGCGCCGCACGCCGTCCATCGAGCGGCGGACCACCCACCTCGGCCACGTGGCCCGCGCCTGCGAGGACCTCGGCGACGACGCCGCCAGCCTGCTCCACCTGCTGCGTCTTGAGCGGGAGAGCCCCGAGGAGCTCGACCACAAGCCGCTGCTGAGAGAGATGGTCCGGGCTCTGGCACGGCGGGCGCGGCCCTCGTGGGCGCCGGAGGTCCGTTTCCTGGCCGAGCGGCACGGAATCCTGATCTGAGGAACGAACTCTGCGTTCGGTCCATGCGAACTGGGAGATCCTTCGCCCCAGTTCGTCACCGTGCGGCGTCCGGATGCCACTCTGCGTTCATGACCTCAGCGCCGACTGCCGATCTCGTCATGGAAAAGCTGCTCCAGGAGGCGATGCGCGAATTTCCCGGCTGGGATTTCGACCGCGACGCCTCCGGCTGGACGGCCGTCCGCGGCGAGACCCGGTTCACCCGGCCGAGCCTGGCCGCCCTGCGGGCGCTGCTGCGGGTGCACCGGGTCGTGCGGCGCGGCTGATCACGCGAGTCAGCCGCGGCGGGCCTGTCGCGTCGTGGAGCCGCCCCTACGGCGTGGGCAGGAAGCCGACCCGGTCGCGGACCTGAGCCATCGTCTCCCTGGCCACCGCCGACGCGCGCTCGGCGCCGATCGCGAGCATCCGGTCGAGCTCTTTCTCGTCGGACAACAACTTCTCCGTGCGCTCCCTGATCGGGGAGAACGCCTCCACGACCACCTCCGCCACGTCCTTCTTGAAGGTGCCGTAGCCCTGCCCTTCGTAGCGGGCCACCAGGTCGGGGATGGACGTGCCGGTCAGCGCCGACTGGATGCGGAGCAGGTTGCTGATGCCCGGTTTGTTCTCCTCGTCGAAGAGCACCTCCGAGCCGGTGTCGGTCACCGCGCGCATGACCTTCTTGCGCAGCGGGCCGGGCTGCTCCAGGACGTCGAGGATGCCGGCCGGGCTGGAGGACGACTTGGACATCTTCGCCGTCGGCTCCTGCAGGTCGGTGATCTTCTCGACCTCCTTCAGGATGTGCGGCTCCGGCAGCGTGAACGTCTCGCCGTAGCGGTGGTTGAAACGCCCGCCCAGGTCGCGGGTGAGCTCGAGATGCTGCTTCTGGTCGGCGCCCACCGGGACCCGGTTGGCCTGGTAGAGCAGGATGTCGGCCGCCTGCAGGATCGGGTAGGTGAACAGGCCGACGCTGGCGGCGCTCTCCCCGAACTTGGCGGACTTGTCCTTGAACTGGGTCATCCTGGCCGCCTCGCCCATCCCGGTGAGGCAGTTGAGGATCCAGGCGAGCTCGCTGTGCTCGCGCACGTGCGACTGCACGAAGATGGTCGACCGCTCGGGATCGAGGCCGGCGGCGAACAGTTGCGCGGCGGCCACGCGGCTGCGGCGGCGCAGCGCGTCGGGCTCGGTCGGCACGGTGATCGCGTGGAGATCGACCACGCAGTAGAACGCGTCGTGGGTCTCCTGCAAGGTGACCCACTGGCGGACCGCACCCAGGTAGTTGCCCAGGTGGAAGGAGTCCGCTGTGGGCTGGATGCCGGAGAGTACACGAGGTCTGGCCATAGCAGGCAATTGTGTCAGGAATCCTGGTCGGGCGGCGACTCGACGACCGGACGGCGTTTCACGCGCACCCTGGCGATACGGCGGCCGTCGAGCTCGGTGACGGTCATCTCGAAGCCTAGGACCTCGACCCTCTCCCCGACGACGGGCACGTGCCCCAGCATGGCCATGACGAACCCGGCGAGCGTCTCGTAGGGACCGTCCGGCAGCCGGATGCCGGTCTCGGTGGCGAAGTCGTTGAGGTTTGTCAGCCCGTCGATCTCGATCTCGCCCGCGGGCAGGACCACGACGTCCTCCTCCACGTCATATTCGTCCCTGATGTCCCCGATCAGCTCCTCGACCAGGTCCTCCAGGGTGACGATGCCCGCCGTGCCGCCGTACTCGTCCACCACGATGGCCAGGTGCTGACCCTCCGCGCGCATCTCGTTGAGCGTGGTGAGCAGCCGCTTGGACGCGGGCACGAACTTGGCCGCCCTGATCGGCACGACCGCGCTGATCGGCTCGCTCCGCCCGGCCAGCTCGGGGTCGAGCAGGTCACGCACGTGCACGAACCCGACCACCTCGTCGTACGACTCGCGGTAGACGGGGAAGCGCGAGTGCGGGAGCGTGGCGGCCAGGCGGGCGGCATCGTCCAGCGGCGTGTCCGCCTCCATGAACTCCACCTCCGTACGCGGCAACATCACCTCCCTGAGCTGCCGCTTGCCCGCGGCGAACACCTCCGCGATCAGCTTGCGCTCGTCTGCGGTCAGGTCGGTGTGGCCGACCACCATCTCGCGTAGTTCCTCGGTGGTGACCTCCTCCCTGTCGGCCTTCGGGTTGCCCCCGAGCAGCCGGACCACGCCGTCGGTGGACTTGGACAGCGCCCAGATGATCGGGCGCGACAGGGCGGCGAGCCGGTCGAGGAACGGCGCCACGTACAACGACAGCCCTTCGGCCCGCTGCAGCGCCAGCCGCTTGGGGGCCAGCTCCCCCAGCACGAGCGACACGTACGAGATGGCCAGGGTCACCAGCACGAGCGACATGACGGGGGCGACGGCCTCGGGCACCCGCCACGCTTCGAGCACGGGCACGAGCTGGGCGGCCAGCCGGTCGGCGCCGAACGCGGCCGACAGCATGGTGGCCACCGTCACGCCGATCTGCACGGCGGACAGGAAACGGTTGGGATCGCGGGCGAGCTTGGCCACACGCTCGCCCCTGCGGCCCCGCTGTGAGATCTGGCGTACCTGGCTGTCCCTCAGGGACACCATCGCCATCTCGGCGGCGGCGAAGAAGCCACCGATCAGAATGAAGAGCAGGACCAAGGCGATGTTGGCCGCGACGGTGTCAAACATGGTGGTTGGCAGCGTACTCGGCCACTTTCCCGCGTATGCTGAACGGCAAGCCGTACAAAATCAAACATATTTGAACAGGAGTGAACATGAGGCTGCTGGTCACGGGTGGTGCCGGATACGTCGGCAGCGTCGTCGCGGCGCAGCTCGTCGAGGCGGGCCATGAGGTGACCGTACTCGACGACCTGTCGACCGGGCACGAGGACGCGGTGCCGGACGGCGCCCGATTCGTCCGGGCGGGCATCGCCGACGCGCACGACGCGCTCGACGGCGCCGACGCGGTGCTGCACTTCGCGGCCAAGTCGCTGGTCGGCGAGTCGGTGGCCAAACCCGGGCTCTACTGGGCCAACAACCTCGGCGGCACTCTGGCCTTGCTCGACGCCATGCGGGACAAGGGCGTGGCCAGGATCGTGTTCTCCTCGACCGCGGCCACGTACGGCGAGCCCGAGCGCTCCCCCATCCAGGAGAGCGACCCGACGCGCCCGACCAACCCCTACGGCGCCTCCAAGCTGGCCGTCGACACGGCGCTGACCGCGTTCGCGCAGGTGCGCGGACTGGGCGCGGTGAGCCTGCGCTACTTCAACGTGGCCGGCGCCCACGGCCGCTACCGCGAGCGGCACACGGTCGAGACCCACCTCATCCCCAACGTCCTGAAGGTCGCGACCGGCGAGCGCGACTCCGTGAGCGTGTTCGGCTCCGACTACCCGACGCCCGACGGCACCTGCGTGCGCGACTACATCCACGTGTCCGACCTGGCCAGGGCGCACCTGCTGGCGCTCGGCGCGATCACGCCGGGCGAGCACAAGATCTACAACCTGGGCAGCGGCACCGGCTTCAGCGTGCAGGAGGTGATCTCGGTCTGCCGCGAGGTCACCGGCCACGAGGTCCCCGTCGTGGTCGGCGACCGCCGGCCCGGCGACCCGGCCGTGCTGGTCGCCTCGTCCGCGAAGATCCAGCGCGAGCTCGGCTGGAAGGCCGAGCGGGCGGCGTTGGGCGACATCGTCTCCGATGCCTGGAGAGCGCTTTCGCGAAACACCTGATACGGAGGCGCGATATGTGCTGGGATACCGAAACGTGAGGAGCTTTTCACCAAGGGTCACGAAGCTGCTCTACGGTGCCCTCGTCGTGGCGGGCAGCCTGATGGCCGCCGCCGGCGTGTTGTTCGCGACGTCGCAGCCGGCGCCCGCCCTGCAGCCCACGCCGGCGATCCTGCCCGTGCCGTCGATCCAGTCCGCACCCGCCGTCCCCAC
Organism: Nonomuraea diastatica; assembly: GCF_004349015.1. Taxonomy (NCBI): domain Bacteria; kingdom Bacillati; phylum Actinomycetota; class Actinomycetes; order Streptosporangiales; family Streptosporangiaceae; genus Nonomuraea; species Nonomuraea diastatica. The sequence continues at coordinate 18,682 of NZ_SMKP01000007.1, read as the reverse complement.
CGCGGCCTGCCCGTAACCGGGCGAGCCCAACCTCAACGCGAACGCGCGCCCCCGTCACGACGAGGACGCGCGTTTCTCACGTGATCAGACCCGCACGACCAGGTGCGTACGATCAGGCTCGTGCCCTCAGATGAGGCCCAGCGACTTCACCGCGTCGCGCTCCTCCTCCAGCTCGCGCACGCTGGCGTCGATGCGCTCGCGGGAGAACGGGTCGATCTCAAGGCCCTGGATGATCTCGAACGTGCCGCCGGCCGCGCGCACGGGGAACGACGAGATGAGCCCCTCGGGCACGCCGTAGGAACCGTCGGAGACCACGGCCGCCGACGTCCACCCGGTGCCGTTGACCCAGTCGTAGACGTGGTCGATCGCGGCGTTGGCCGCCGAGGCGGCCGAGGAGGCGCCGCGCGCCTCGATGATCGCGGCGCCGCGCTTGGCCACCGTCGGGATGAACGTGTCACGCAGCCAGTCGCCGTCGACCTGCTCGGCCGCGACCTTGCCACCCACCTCGGCGTGGAACAGGTCAGGGTATTGGGTGGCGGAGTGGTTGCCCCAGATCGTCATCTTCTTGATCTCGGTGACCGGCACCTGGAGCTTGGCGGCCAGCTGCGACAGCGCGCGGTTGTGGTCGAGCCTGGTCATCGCCGTGAAGCGGTCCGCGGGCACGTCGGGCGCGTTGCGCTGGGCGATGAGCGCGTTGGTGTTGGCCGGGTTGCCCACGACCAGGACCCTGATGTCGTCGGCGGCGTGGTCGTTGATCGCCTTGCCCTGAGGGCCGAAGATGCCGCCGTTGGCGCCGAGCAGGTCGCCGCGCTCCATGCCGGCCTTCCGCGGCATGGCGCCGACCAGCAGGGCGACGTTGGCGCCCGCGAAGGCGACGTTGGGATCGTCGGTGATCTCGATGCCGGACAGCAGCGGGAACGCGCAGTCGTCGAGCTCCATCGCGGTGCCCTCGGCCGCCTTCACCGCCGCCGGGATCTCCAGCAGGCTCAGCTTGACCGGGACGTCGGCGCCGAGCAGTTGCCCCGACGCGATGCGGAACAGCAGCGCGTAGCCGATCTGGCCGGCTGCTCCGGTGACGGTCACCTTGACGGGCGCAGTGGCTGACGACGCCATGGCCTTCCCCTAACTCGCAGGACGATTCGTTGACCTTCGGGATGTTACCCGCACGTCATCAACAGGTTTCCATCGCGGGTACCTTCAGCTCCATTTCGAAATCGACCCTACCGAACCGGCTGGTCATGAGCTGCTTGACGACACCCCTGGCGTAGAGGTCGGCGATGACGGCCTTGACCGCCTTGCAGGTCTTCACGTCGCCGTTCCTGATGCCGACGGCGTAACGCTCGTTGTTGAGCTTGGCGCCGAGGATCTTGTAGCGCATGCCCTCGCGCTGCGCGAAGCCGGCCAGGATCACGTCGTCTCCAGGCACCGCGGCGACCTTGCCGCTTCTGAGCAGGTCCATGCAGGCGGCGTAGTCGCTGGCCGACACCGGCTCGACCGTCACCTTTTCCTGCACCTCGCCGAGTGACGAACTGCTCGGGGCGCAGACCTTCTCGCCCTTGAGGTCGGCGATCGAGTCGAGGCCGCTGTCCGCGCGCACCAGCAGGTCGCGGTGCGCCAGGTAGTAGGGGCCGGCGAACTGCGTCCTGCCCTTGTCGATGGAGTACGCGGCGACGACGAGGTCGACCTGGCCCTTCTCCAGCGCGTCGGCCCTGTCGCCCCTGCTGACCTGGACGAACTTCGTCTCCCTCGCCCCGAGCGCCGCGGCGAGCTCTCTGGCGATGTCGACGTCGAAACCGTCGAAACCGTCGCCGTTCCGCAGGCCGACGCCGGGCAGGTCGCCCCGGACACCGATCACGATCCGCCCGGTGCGGGCGACCTTGTCCACCACGGTCAGGCGGGAGGAATCGACCGTAGGCTCCGGCGTGCCGACGAACGGCAGCTGCAGCCAGCCGTTCATCATCGCCGCCACCGCGGCGCCCGCGACGAGGGCGAGCATGGTGGCCGCCGCGGCCCAGGCCATCACCCGCCCGCGCCGCCTGGGAACGGCGGGCTCCTGACCCGGGTAGGGAGGGCCGCCGCTCTCAGGCGGCCCCGCTTCGCCCGGCGGCCCTGACTCGCCAGGGGGCACCGTCTGCTGCCCCGGCGCGGCCTGAGGGCCCGTCGCGGCGCTCGGTCCCGTCGTGGAGTGCCCGGCCCCTGTCCCTGGCGCTGCTCCCGTCCCCGTCTCCGGCCCCGTCACGGCGCGCCCCGCCGCGGACCAACCCGTCCCGGCCTGCCGGCCCGGCGCGGCGGAGGCCCACCGGCTGGGGTGGTCGGTGATCGACCCTGCCGACACCCGGATGAAGGGCGTCGTGTCGTCGCCTGCCAGCTGCACGCCCTTGGTGAGCACGGCCGTGGACGCCCCCGCCGTGGACGACTGCCCGAGCAGCCGCAGCAGGATCTGGTCGGCCGAGGGCCGCTCGGCCGGCGACTTGGCCAGCGCCGAGCGCACCACGCCGCGCAGCGGCTCCGGCATCATGTCGACGTCGACCTCGTGGTTGAGGATCCGGTTGAGCACCACCGCGATCGACTTGCCCTCGAAGACGGTCTCTCCCGTCGCCGCGAAGGCGATGGTCGCCCCCCACGAGAACACGTCGGTGTAGGGGCCGATGTCGTCGCCCGCGATCTGCTCGGGCGCCATGTAGGCGGGCGTGCCGATGGCCCGGCTGGTGATCGTGCCGGTGGAGTCGATGATGCGGGCGATGCCGAAGTCGACCACGCGCGGCCCGTCGGCGGCGATCAGCACGTTGTCGGGCTTGAAGTCGCGGTGGATGATCGAGGCGTGGTGGATGGCGGTGAGCGCGGTGGCGGTGCCGATGGCGAGGCGGTCGAGCGGCGTGCCGGTGAGCGGCCCGTCGGTCTCGACGATGTCCCGCAGCACCCTGCCGTCGATGTACTCGCTCGCGATGTACGGGGTGTCACCGTCGAGGTCGGCCTCGATCACCCTGGCCGTGCAGAACGACGCCACCCGCTGCGCGGCCTTCAGCTCCCTGGCGAACCGCGACCGGGCGATGGTGTCGCCGCTGAACTTCACGTGCAGCAGCTTGATGGCCGCACGCTCCCCCTCGTCGTTGACGCCGAGGTAGACGATGCCCTGACCGCCTTCTCCGATCCGTCCGGACAGCCGGAACGACCCCAGGTGGTCGGGATCGCCGGCCACCAACGGCGCGATTCGCGGCATTCGTCATCCCCACGTGTGCTTAACCCCAACGACGCAAACTTTACGACGCCCAGCCACTTCCCAGGGATTTGTTAAGCCTTCGAGACCTTGGGGTTTGCCAGCGTGGCCATGGGCACGGTCGAATGTGCAGCAGACGATCACCAGGAGCCGCTGATCATGGACCGTCCCTACGACATCGTACTTTTCGGTGCGAGCGGATTCACCGGCGCCCTCACCGCCGCCTACCTCGCCCGCGCCGCCGGCCCCGGCACGCGGTGGGCGCTGGCCGGGCGCGACCGGGCCAAGCTGGAGCGGCTCGGGCTCGACGTACCCATCCTGCTCGCCGACGCCACGGACGCCGGCTCGCTGGCCGAGCTGGCCCGCCAGACGCGCGTCCTGGCCACCACGGTCGGCCCCTACATCACGTACGGCGAGCCGCTCGTCGCCGCGTGCGCCGACGCCGGCACCCACTATCTCGACCTCACGGGCGAGCCGGAGTTCGTGGACCGGGTCTACGTCCGCCACCACGACCGGGCCGTCGGCAGCGGAGCCAAAATCGTGCACGCCTGCGGCTTCGACTCGATGGGGTTCGACCTCGGCACCCTCTACACCGTCTCCCAGCTGCCCAGGGACGTCCCGCTGACGGTCAGCGCCTTCCTGCGGGCCAACGCGCGCTTCTCCGGCGGCACGCTGACCAGCGCGATGTCCATAGCCGGACGGGCCAGGCAGGCGGCCGAGGCCGGCGCCCAGCGCCGCTCCGCCGAGGCCGGACCTCCCGGCCGCAGGGTGAGCGCCCGGGCGGGCGGCCTGCGTTACGTGGGCGGCTGGGCACTCCCGATGCCCACCGTCGACCCGCGCATCGTCGGGCGCTCGGCCCGCCTCCTCGACCGCTACGGCCCCGACTTCTCCTACCGCCAGCACATCGCCGTCAAAACCCTTCCCGCCGCGCTGGCGGTCGTGGCGGGCGCGGGGGCGTTCGCGATGCTCTCCCAGTTCCCCGCCGTACGCGGCCGGCTCCAGAACCTGGTGAGACCCGGCGAGGGCCCGTCGCCCGAGCAGCGTGCGAAGAGCTGGTTCACCATCACGTTCCTGGGCGAGGGCGGCGGGGAGCGGGTCGTCACGGAGGTCGCGGGTGGCGACCCCGGTTACGACGAGACCGCCAAGATGCTCGCCGAGTCGGCGCTCTGCCTGGCCTTCGACGACGTGCCCGACCTCGCGGGCCAGCTCACGACCGCCTCGGCCATGGGCCGGCCGCTCATCGACCGGCTGCAGGCGGCCGGCATCACCTTCACCACACGATCGGGGTGACGCGACCCGGACGAGCGTGCGCGGGCGGTTGTGGCCGGGCCCGGCCCTCAGCCCTTAGTACGGCAGGCTCCACGTGAGGAACGACTTCCGCAGGTACGGCGCCTTGTACTTCGGGTACGCGACCGTCCGCGGGTCACCGTCCGAGGTGTAGCGCATGTCCGGGTTGTTCTTGAGCCAGTCGAGCCACGCATGCGAGCAGAACTGCTTGCAGTCGCCCTTCTTCTCCATCACCTTGATCCGCGGGATGCCGGCCGGGTCGAACGACTTGCTGAACGGGGCGGTGGCCGGCGTGTAGCCGGCCAGGAACGCCCCCTGGTGCTTGAAGTGCTTGCCCCGCATGGCCCACTGCTTCTTGCGCGGCTGGTTGCCGTAGGGCAGGGAGATCGTGGTCGGCTTGACCGAGGACAGCGTGCCGACCTGCTTGGCGATCGAGCCGATCTGCTCCTCGACCTTCTCGTGCGAGAGCCCGCGCAGGTTGAGGTGGTCGCGGGTGTGGTTGCCGATCTCGAACCCGTTGTTCTTCAACCAGAGCAGCATCTGCGCCTGCTCCTCGGGGGTGCTCTTGCCGAACATGTCGCGCGTCACGTAGAAGGTGGCGACCGGGCGGAAGCCCGGGTTCCTGGCGGCCACGTCGAGCAGGATCTCGACGGCCGTGTCCTTCTGCGGCACGCCCATCTGGTTCAGGGTGAGCTGCGACGGTGAGGAGTCGTCGAAGGTCAGGACCACGGGATGTTTGCCGGCCGGGATGTCGATCTTGCCGGACACCATCTCGGCGGCCGTGATCGGCACGTACCCCTCCTTGGCGAGCCGCTCCAGGTCCGCGCGGAACTGCTGCGGCGTCCGGTCATCCGTCGTGGTCGGCTTGGGGATGACCCGGTGGAACATCAGCACCGGGATCTGCCCCAGTTCGTTCGCCTTCACGGCGGCCGCGGCCTTGGCCTTGGCCGCCTTGCTGACCTTGACCTTGGCGGCGGCGTCGGCCTTGCTGTCCGCCAGTTTGGCGGTGTCGGGCGGCGAGTCACAGCCGGACACCATCGCGACGGCGGCGATCAGTCCCAGCCCGCCCAGAATTCCCAGTCGCATCCGAACCCCCCGAGACACGAACGACCGTTACGGTAGGTAGCGGTATGCGCACCTACAGGGAGTCTCTTACCCAGGTGATCAACTACGCCACGCGCGCGCCACCGTCAAGAGACGGTCTGGAGATCTCGGAGAAACGTGAAAGCGACCGCGAAAACGGCCCCTACCGTGCGGTGGGATCACAGGTAGAGGCCGTCATGCGACAACTAGGCGGACATCTTCTTCTTGAGGTTCTCGTCCAGCGCCGCCAGGAAGTCCTGGGTGGTCAGCCACTGGGCGTCGCCGCCGACCAGGAGCGCGAGGTCCTTGGTCATCTGGCCGCCCTCGACGGTCTCGACGCAGACCTGCTCCAGCTTGTCGGCGAAGTCGATAACAGCGGGGGTGTCGTCGAGCTTGCCCCTGTGGGCCAGGCCGCGGGTCCACGCGAAGATCGACGCGATCGGGTTGGTGGAGGTGGGCTTGCCCTGCTGGTGCTGGCGGTAGTGGCGGGTCACGGTGCCGTGCGCGGCCTCCGCCTCGACGGTGCGGCCGTCAGGGGTCATCAGCACCGAGGTCATCAGGCCGAGCGAGCCGAAGCCCTGCGCCACGGTGTCGGACTGCACGTCGCCGTCGTAGTTCTTCGCCGCCCAGACGTAGCCGCCCTCCCACTTCAGCGCCGCCGCGACCATGTCGTCAATGAGGCGGTGCTCGTAGGTGAGGCCGGCCTTCTCGAAGTCGGACTTGAACTCCGACTCGTAGACCTCGGCGAAGATGTCCTTGAAGCGGCCGTCGTACGCCTTGAGGATCGTGTTCTTCGTCGAGAGGTAGACCGGGTAGTTGCGGGACAGTCCGTAACGCATCGACGCGCGGGCGAAGTCGCGGATCGACTCGTCCAGGTTGTACATCGCCATCGCGATGCCGCTGCCGGGGAAGTCGTACACGTCGAGCTCGATCGGCTCGGAGCCGTCCTTCGGCGTGAACGTCAGGGTGAGCGTGCCCTCGCCGGGGATTTTAAGATCGGTGGCGCGATACTGGTCGCCGAAGGCGTGACGGCCGACGACGATCGGCTTGGTCCAGCCGGGGACGAGCCGCGGCACGTTGGACATGATGATCGGCTCGCGGAAGATGACGCCGCCGAGGATGTTGCGGATGGTCCCGTTGGGGGACTTCCACATCTTCTTGAGGCCGAACTCCTCGACCCGCGCCTCGTCCGGGGTGATGGTGGCGCACTTCACGCCGACGCCGTGCTTCTTAATGGCGTTGGCGGCGTCGATGGTGACCTGGTCGTCCGTCGCGTCCCGATGCTCGATGCCGAGGTCGTAGTACTTCAGGTCGACATCGAGGTAGGGAAGGATCAGCTGGTCCTTGATGAACTGCCAGATGATCCGGGTCATCTCGTCGCCGTCAAGCTCGACGACGGGACCCTCCACCTTGATCTTGGGCATGCGAATGGTTCCCCTTCAATGAATTGATGCGTTGAGGCTATCGGACCGTCAAGTCACCGGGCTAAAAGGGACAGGATCAGCGCCTTGAGCTCGTTGTTGTACAGCAGCAGCGAGGTCAGGACCAGCACGAAGCCGAAGACCGACAGCGTGATGACGTCGGTCCGCTTGCTTCGCACGGACAGTTGCCCGCCGTATCCGGCGAAGCGGAGGGCGGCGGCGACCATGATGGCGGCGCCCATGGTGAACCCGCCCCAGCGCAGGTTCACGAAGTAGGTCACGAGCACGCCGACGACCGCACCCACCAGAATCAGCGGGTACGGCCCCCAGCTCTCGCGTTCAGTCCCCTGGCTCAACGCATCCGCTCACAGTCACATCAGTCATCGCACCTGTTGATGGTCACATTCTCTCCGGCCCGGCTCACCGCTCGGGCTGATGGTCGCATTCGCCGGGCTCACCGCTCGGGCTGATGGTCGCATTCGCCGGGCTCACCGCTCGTCGACCGGCTTCCACTTCTGGTCCGTCTCGCCGATGTACTCGCTGTCCGGGCGGATGAGGCGGTTGTCGGCGTGCTGCTCGATGACGTGGGCGGTCCAGCCGGACATGCGGCTGATGGAGAAGACCGGCGTGAACAGGTCGGTCGGGATGCCCAGGTAGTGGTAGACGGACGCGGCGTAGAAGTCGACGTTCGGATAGAGGCCCTTCGTCTCGAAGACGACCTCCTCCATCTCCTTGGACATCCGGAAGTAGGTGTCGTCCCCGGACGACTCGGCCAGTTCGGCGGACATCCTGCGCAGGTGGGTGGCGCGCGGGTCCTCGGTCTTGTAGACGCGGTGGCCGAAGCCCATGATCTTCTCGCCGGACGCGAGCTTGTCGCGTACGGCCTGGGCCACGCTGCCGGACGTCAACGACTCCAGGGTCTTCATGACCTGCTCGTTCGCCCCGCCGTGCAGCGGGCCCTTGAGGGTGCCGATGGCGGCGACGATGGCGGAGTGCATGTCCGACAGTGTCGCGGCGCACACGCGGGCGGCGAACGTGGAGGCGTTCATGGTGTGGTCGGCGTGCAGCACCAGGCACTCGTCGAAGATCTCGACCTCACGGGGGTCGGGAGTGCGACCGGTCACCTGGAGCAGGAAGTTCGCGGCGATGCTCAGCGAGGAGTCGGGGTCGGGAACGCTCCCGCCGCTGCGGGCGGCGTGGAAGCGGGCGACCAGGAGGGGTTGCTGCGCGGTCAGCCGGGCGGCCTTGCGCAGGTTGGCGTCCGGGGTGATGGAGTCCTTGTCCGGATCGTCGGCGCCCGAGAGCGAAACCAGCGAGCGCAGCGCCTCCATGGGTTTCTGTTTCTCGGCGATTTCGGCGATGTTCGCCGAGACCAGGGCACCGAGCTCCCTGCCGCGCGCCAGCTCGGCGCCGTACGCGTCGAGCTCGGCCCGGTTGGGCAGCTTGCCGCGCTGCAGCAGGTGTGCGGTCTCCTCGAACGTCGCACGGCCGGCCAGGTCGTGGATGTCGTATCCACGGTAGAAGAGCCGGCCGGCCTTTCCGTCGATGTCGCTCAGCGCTGTGGACGCGGCGACGACATCGGCCAGACCTTTCGTGGGCTTGTCCGCCATGGGTGTTTCCTCCGCTTATCTTCCCTCGGAGTCTACCCGTGAGCAGGCAAAACCGTCTTCAAAGGTCCAGACCAATTTCACGCCGGATTCTCCTTTCAGCAAAGGAGATTCCGCATCCCCTCGTTTGGGTAAGCCGGAGCTGTAGTAATAGTTACGGCGGGCTACCTGGGGAGGAACTGCCGTGCCCAGGAGTAGGCGTGCCGTTCATACGCTGCGTCAACCCAGGGGAGGAACCGCCAGTGGAGGGGCCGTTCATACGCATCGAGGACACCGGCGAGGTGGTCCCCTTGCGCCCCGAGATCACGACGGTGGGGAGGGGCCGGGGTGTGGACATCCGGCTCACCGACCCCAGCGTGTCTCGACTCCATGCCGAGTTCGTCAGACGAGGGCCTTACCTGTATGTCGTCGACCTGGGGCTGTCCAGGAACGGCACACGGGTGAACGGCAGGCCGATCGCCCGGAGGGTCCTTGACGACGGCGACGTCGTCTCCTTCGGCGCGGCCCGGGGTCGCATCGGTGGAGTCCCCCGTGAGGACTTCACCCCTGAGGTCGAGCTGCGCAGGGCGGCCGCGCCCGAGCTGACCAGGCGCGAGGTCGATGTGCTGACCTCGCTCTGCAGGCCGGCGCTGTCGGACGAGGCGTTCGTCGCCCCGGCGACCGCACGCGAGATCGCCGACGACCTGGTCGTGACCGAGGCCGCGGTCAAGCAGCATTTGCTGCGGCTCTACCAGAAGTTCAGGATTCCCGAGGGCACCAACCGGCGCACACGGCTGGCCAACGAGGTCGTCGCGCTCGGACTGGTACGCCCGACCCCCGTGGTGCCGCCACAGAGGTCGTCGGGAGCCGCCGAGCAGCCGTCGCCCGCTGGGCGAAGGGCTTCTTAGGTGCCTGAAGGCCACCTGCGTAGACCGGATCGCGACCGGGGCCACGGCGAGGGGTTCCGGCAGCATCGGAACCTTCACGAGCGGTGGCGGGGCATGCACTCGGGCGGGCATGCCGGGTGATCACCGGCCGGACGACCGGCCGGCGACACGTACGGGCGCAGCACGCCCGCGAACCGGCTCAGATCACCCGGAAGCCGTTGCTGGGCTTGCTGGTCCTGTTGGCGCGGTCGACCGCCACCACGTAGTAGTGGTCGCCGCGTCCGCCGTCGGGATCGGTCCAGCGCACCTGCCGGTCGCCGGGCACGACGGCCACCAGGTGGCGCGCGTCGGCGAAGTCGCTGGACCGCGCGTTCCTGTCGAAGCGGAAGACGGCGAACAGGAACGGCTCGTCCCTGCCGGTCGCCACCGCCCGCACCTCGATTCCGCCGTGGCGGCGCAGCGCGTACGCCAGCACCGGCCGGCGCGGCGGCTCCCCCTTGGCGAGCCTGGGCAGCACAGGCGCCAGCGCGGGTCGCCGGTAGTGGTCGGCGACCGCGGTCGAGATGGAGCCGATCCTGTCGACCTTGACGTCGTTGGCGTTGTACCAGATGTCGCCGCCGATCTCGGGGTGGTCCCTGTTGAGGGTGAGGTGCCTGGACAGTTCGTCCGGCGCCTGCCACTCCGCCGCCTGGGCGGGGTCGCCGGCCTTGTAGGCGGCCTGGCCGATCCACAGTTGTGTCCTGGTGCCGGCGGCGACGTCGGACCACCAGGGGACGAGCTTGGAGTAGTCGGCCGGCGGCTGCCCGATGTACCAGTAGAGCTGCGGCGCGATGTAGTCGAGCCAGCCCTTCTTGACCCAGCCGCGGGTGTCGGCGTGCAGGTTGTCGTACGACTGGCCGCCGTTGGTGTCGGAGCCGAGCGGGTCGCTGGCCTTGTTGCGCCAGATGCCGGACGGGCTGATGCCCCACGCGATCTCCGGCTTGGACTCCAGCACCCGCTGCTGCATCTCCTGGACCATGAGGTCGACGTTGTTGCGCCGCCAGGAGGCCAGGTCGGGGAAGCCGGCGCCGTGCTCGGCGAAGGCGGCGCTGTCGTCGAAGTCCGTGGTGTTGGTCGGGTAGAAGTAGTCGTCGAAGTGGAGGCCGTCGATGTCGTAGCGGGTGACCGCGTCCATCATGGCGTCCTGGCAGAACTTCCGCACTTCCGGCATGCCGGGGTTGTAGTAGAGCTTGCCGCCGAACGGCAGGATCCAGTCAGGGTGCTTGCGCCCGGGGTGGTCGGGGTGCAGCTTGGCCGGGTCGGCCTGCATCGAGACGCGGTAGGGGTTGAACCACGCGTGGAAGGCCAGGCCACGCTTGTGGGTCTCCTCCACGGCGAACCCGAGCGGGTCGTAGCCGGGGTCCTGGCCCTGCGTCCCGGTCAGATACTGTGACCAGGGTTCGAACGGCGACGGCCAGAACGCGTCAGCGGTCGGCCTGATCTGCACGAACACCGAGTTGAGCTTGCGCTGCACGGCCACGTCCAGCCAGGCGAGATATTCGGCCTTCTGCTCGTCCGCGGTCAGTCCCGGCTTCGAGGGCCAGTTGATGTTGACCACGGAGGCGATCCACATGCCGCGCATCTGGCGCAGCGGCGGGATGGGGCCGGTCGTCGACGCGTAGGCGGGCAGCGGGACGGCGGAGGCGGCGGCGGCGAGGGCTAAGCCCTTCAGGAGAGTCCTTCTGCTGGGCATTGGGGGGTGGCCTCTCGGAAGTGGTTGTGTCGAGGGCGACAATGACAGAAAATTACCTTCAGATCAACAATCGTGAAGGAAAATGCCGATGAGCGGTGACCTGTACAGACTGGCGATGACGGTGCTGCATCCGGGGTACGAGGGGACCTCAGCCCCCGACTGGCTGCGCCGGGCGCTGGGCGAGGGTCTCGGCGGCGTGGTGCTGTTCGCCCGCAATGCCATCGACGCGCAGCTCGTACGGCACTTCCGCGCCGAAAACCCGGACACGGTCGTGGCGATCGACGAGGAGGGCGGCGCGGTCACCCGGCTCGAGGTCACGGATGGCAGCTCCTTCCCCGGCAACCGGGCGCTGGGCGTGGTCGACGACGTGACGCTCACCCAGCGGGTGGGCCGGCAGATCGGCAGGATGCTCGCCGACCTCGACATCACGCTCGACTACGCGCCCTCGGCGGACGTGAACTCCAACCCGGCCAACCCGGTGATCGGCGTGCGCTCGTTCGGCGCGACGCCCGACCTGGTCACCCGCCACACCGTCGCCTACGTCAACGGCGTGCAGGGCGCGGGCGTGGCCGCCTGCGCCAAACACTTCCCCGGGCACGGCGACACGGTCACCGACTCCCACCTGGCGCTGCCCACCGTGCACGCCTCGCGCGAAGTCTTCTACGAACGTGACCTCCCGCCCTTCCGTGCCGCGATCGGCGCCGGGGTGCGCTCCATCATGTCGGGCCACCTGCTCATCCCCGCCCTCGACCCGTCGATGCCGGCGACGCTCAGCCGTACCATCCTGACCGAGCTCCTGAGGGGCGAGCTCGGTTTCGACGGGATGCTCGTCACCGACGCGATCGAGATGCAGGCGGTGGCCGACATGTTCGGCCCCGGCGAGATCGCGGTGCGCGCGCTCAACGCGGGCGTGGACGCGATCTGCGTGGGGCTGTCCACCGAGGACAGCCTGCACGAGATCCGCGACGCGATCGTGGCCGCGGTGCGCGAGGGAAACCTGCGGGAGGAGCGCCTGGCGGAGGCGGCCGCCAGGGTCCGCGCACTCGCCGGCTGGTACGCCGCCCGCACGGAGCTGCGCGACAAGGTCCGCGGCGACGTCGACGAGGGCGTCGGCCTGAAGGCCGCCAGGGCGGCGCTCACCACCTCCGGCACTCCCGCCCTCGACCGCGGGCCGCTGGTGGTCGAGGTCAACACCCGCTTCAGCAAGGCGGTCGACCCGGCCACGCCGACCGGCGTCACGGCGGCTCTGACCTCCCTGCTGCCGAACACGGCCAGGGTGCAGATGGAGCCGCAGGGCGAGCTACCGCCCTTCGACGAACGGCCGGTCGTGCTGGTGGTGCACGACGCCGCCCGGCACGCCTGGGTGCGGGAGACCGTGGCGAAGGCCCTCGCGCTCAGGCCCGACGCGATCGTGATCGACACCGGCATCCCCGCCCCGCCCGACGGCGCCACGCACGTGTTCACTCATGTGGCGACCCACGGCATCTCGCGCGTGTCCGCCCTCGCGGCGGCGGAATGGCTGCTTCGTTGAGCGCCGAGCCGGCGAACCCGGTCGCGGCTGTACGCGCCGTACTGCCGTCGCTCACTCCCGCCGCGCAGTCCATCGCCCGTATCATCCTCGACGATCCCGGGCTGGTCGTGCGGAGCACGATCACCGAGTTCAGCGCGGTCTCCGGCACGAGCGAGGCGACGATCGTGCGCACGGCGCGGGCGCTCGGGTTCGCCGGATACTCGCAGATGCGCTTCGCGCTGGCCGCGGCCGTCGCCAAGGAGCCCGAGCGGCTGGTGCCCGGCGACCTCGCGCCCGACGACCCGCTGACCGACGTGATCGCCAAGGTCGCGCGCGCCGAGTCGGAGGCGCTGGCCGACACGGCGGCGCAGCTCGACCCCGACCAGCTGGGTGAGATCGTGCAGGCCATCTCGACGGCCCGGCGCGTCGACGTGTACGGCGTGGCGGCCTCCGGCCTGGTGGCCGCCGACATGTCGCAGAAGCTGCTGCGGATCGGGCTGTCCAGCCATCCGTTCAGCGACGCGCACCTCGCCCTGACGAGCGCGGCGCTGCTCAGGAAAGGCGACGTGGCGGTGGCGATCAGCTGCAGCGGCGAGACGCCCGACGTGCTGGTCCCCGCCAGGACGGCGGCCGAGACGGGCGCACTGATCGTCGGGATCACCAACAACCCCCGCTCGTCGCTGGCCGAGATGGCGCACCACACGCTGGTGTCGGCGGGCCGCGAGACCGCTTTCCGGCCCGGCGCGCTGGCCAGCCGGATCAGCCAGCTGCTGATCGTCGACTGCATCTTCGTGGGGCTGGCGCAACGTACCTACGACAGGGCCGACGCTGCCATCCGCGCCACCAGGGAGGCCACCGACCGCTACCGCGCCCGCTGACCGGGCCCGCTGACCTCTGATCTGTGGAAGGTCAGGCGCGGGCGACCGACAGTGAGGCCAGGTCGGCCTCGATCCTGGCGGCCGTGGCCAGCAGCGGCGGCAGGAGGTCGCGCCGGGCCGCCTGCATGCTCGTACGGCTGGCGTGCGTGGAGACGTTCACCGCAGCCACCGTGCGGCCGGCGCGGTCGCGGATCGGCGCGGCGATCGAGCGCAGCCCTTCCTCCAGTTCCTGGTCCACCATCGCCCACCCGCGCCCGCGCACCTGGTCCAGCTCGGCCCGCAACGCGGCGGGCAACACGATCGTCCGGGACGTGCGCCGGCGCAGCCCGCCCTGCTTCAGGTAGGCGTCCAGCTGCTCGGGCGGGAGCGCCGCCAGCAGCACCCGCCCCATCGACGTGCAGTAGGCGGGGAACCGGGTGCCGATGCTGATGGTCACCCGCATGATCCTGGTCGTCGCCACCCTGGCCACGTAGACGACGTCCTCGCCGTCGAGCACCGCGACGGAGGCCGACTCGTGCACCTCGGCGGCCAGCCGTTCAAGATGCGGGTCGGCCACCTCGGGCAGCGACAGGCTGGACAGGTAGGCGAACCCGAGCTCCAGCACCCGCGGCGTGAGCGCGAACAGCCGCCCGTCGCTGCGCACGTAGCCGAGGTCGGTCAGCGTGATCAGGAAGCGCCTGGCCGCCGCCCTGCTGAGCCCCGTCGCGCGGGCCACCTGGCTCAGCGTCAGCTCGGGCTCCGCGGCGCTGAACGCCCGGATCACCGCGAGCCCGCGGGCCAGCGACTGCACATGATCGACCATCGTGATCCCTTGACACGAGCGGGCAGAGGCGTAGTTTCCCCGATACAGGGTTGTTCGGCTAGAGAATACATGTGCGCATCGCGAACAAATGGGAGTCATCGTGCGTCGCGCTCTCCTGATCCTCACCCCCTTGCTCGTGGCCGCCTGCGGTGGCCCGCAGCCCGCGGCCACCGACCCGGCCTCGGGGATGACCAAGGTCAACGCCGGCGTGATCGCCATCGTCGACACCGCTCCGATCCATCTCGGCAAGGCCAAGGGCTTCTTCAAGGAACAGCGCATCGATCTCACGATCACCCCGGTCCAGGGTGGCGCGGCCAGCGTCTCAGGAGCGGTGAGCGGGCAGTTCCAGTTCGCGTTCGCGAACACGACCTCGCTGCTGACCGCCAAGCAGCAGGGGCTCGACGTGAAGGTGGTCGCCAACGGCGTCTCCTCCACCGGCGAGCAGGGCAAGGACTTCAGCGCGGTGCTGGTCGAGCCCGACAGCCCGATCAAGACGGCCAAAGACCTGGCGGGCAAGAAGATCTCCGTCAACCAGCTCAAGAACATCGGCGACACGACCGTGCGCGCCTCGGTGCGCAAGGCCGGCGGCGATCCCAGCACCATCGAGTTCGTCGAGCTGCCCTTCCCCGACGCGCCCGCCGCCCTCCAGAGCGACCGGGTGGACGCCATCTGGGTGGTCGAGCCGTTCGTGAGCCAGGCGCTCAGCCAGGGAGCCCGCGCCGTGGCATGGAACTTCGCCGACGCCGCCCCCGACCTGACCGTCGCCATGTACTTCACCACCAGCAGGACCGATCCCGGCCTCGCCAAGCGGTTCACGGCGGCGATGCGCAAGTCGCTGGAGTACGCCGACGCGCACCCCGACGAGGTCCGCGACGTGCTGAAGACGTACACCAGGATCGCGCCCGAGGTGATCACCGAGATCTACCTGCCGAAGTGGCCGGTCGACGTGAACAAGGCGTCCGTGCAGACGATCGCCGACCTGGCGTTGACCGACGGGGTGCTCACGGAGAAGATCGACGTCTCTGCGCTGGTGCCGTGATCCGCGCCCGTTCCGCGGTTCTGGCCAGGCTGGGCTACGGCGCGGCCGGGCTGGGCGGGCTGCTCGCGCTCATGGAGGCCGTGCCGCGACTCGGCCTGGTCGACGCACGGTTCCTGCCGCCCGCCTCGCGCATCCTCACCACGCTGGCCGGACAGCTGGCCACACCCGAGTTGTGGATCGCGCTCGGCGAGACCATGCGCGGCTGGGCGCTCGGCCTGGCGCTGGCGTTCTGCGCGGCGGTCGTGGCCGGGGTCGTCATCGGGATCGTCCCGGGGCTGCGCGCCCTGACCAGCTCGACCGTCGAGTTCCTCCGGCCCATCCCGTCGGTCGCGCTCGTGCCGCTGGCCACGCTGCTGTTCGGGCCGTCGCTCGGCTCGACGTTGCTGCTCGTGGTCTACGCCGCGTTCTGGCAGGTGCTCATCCAGGTCCTGTACGGCGTCGCGGCCGTCGACTCCGTGGCCTACGACACCGCCAGGTCGTACGGGCTGTCGGCCTGGTCGCGGGTCAGGCACCTGGTGTGGCCGACCGCGCTGCCGTACGTCATGACCGGGCTCAGGCTGGCGGCGGCGGTGGCGTTCATCCTCGCGGTGACGGCGGAGCTGGTGATCGGCAGCCCCGGGCTGGGCGCCGAGATCCAGGTGGCGCAGAGCAGCGGGGCCGTGCCGGTCGTGTACGCGCTGATCGTGCTGGCCGGGCTGGTCGGCATCGGGGTGAACGCGGCCGTGCGGCTGCTGGAACGCAGGGTACTGGCCTGGCATCCGGCCGTACGATCGGAGGTGGGCGCGTGAGAGCGGTCCGGCTGCTGGCTCTGCCCGCCCTGCTGGTGCTGCTCTGGTGGGCGGTCAGCGGGAGCTCGTTCTACCTGCCGAGCCCCGGCCGGGTGGGGCGGGCGTTCGCGGAGATTTGGTTCTCCGAGCGGCTGGCCGAGGACGTGCTACCGAGCGCCGGGCGGCTGCTGATGGGCTACGCGGCGGCCGGGCTGCTCGGCGTGGGGCTGGGCGTGCCGATCGGGTTGTCGCCGCGGCTGCGGGCCACTCTGGAGCCGGTGCTGGAGTTCTTCAGGGCCATCCCGCCGCCCGTGCTGGTGCCGCTGATCATGCTGCTCGCCGGGATCGACACACCCATGAAGGTGCTGGTCATCGTCTCGGGCTGCCTCTGGCCCATCCTGCTCAACACCGTGGAGGGCGTACGCGCGCTGGACGAGGTGCTCGCCGACACCTGCCGCATGTACGGCGTGCGCGGGCTCGCCAGGCTGCGGCGGTTCGTGCTCCCCGGCGCCGCGCCGCAGATCATGACAGGGCTGCGGCAGGCGCTGTCCATCGGCATCATCCTCATGGTCATCAGCGAGATGTTCGCCAGCTCCAGCGGGCTGGGGTTCACCATCGTGCTGTTCCAGCGGCAGTTCCAGATTGCCGAGATGTGGAGCGGGATCCTGCTGCTCGGGCTGCTCGGGCTGGGCCTGTCCGTGCTTTTCCGCCGCGTGGAGCGGCGGGTGTTGTCCTGGTACTACGGCAGTGGAGCCGCGCGTGCTTGAGATCTCCGCGTTGAACAAGGCCTACGAGAGCCCCGGCCGCCGGGTCGAGGCGATCCGCTCGATCAGCCTCGGCGTCGGCGCCGGCGAGCTGGTGTGCGTGGTCGGCCCCTCCGGCTGCGGCAAGACCACGCTGCTGCGGTGCGTGGCCGGGCTGCTGCCGGCCAGCGGGGGCGAGGTGCGGCTGGACGGCGTGCCCGTGACCGGGCCGCCGCCGCGGATGGCCGTGGTGTTCCAGGAATACGGCCGCAGCCTGTTCCCCTGGATGACCGTGCGGCAGAACGTCGAGCTGCCGCTCAAGGAGAAGCGGGTGCCCGCCGCGCGGCGGCGCGAGCTGGTCGCCGGCTCGCTGGAGGCCGTGGGCCTGGACGACGCGGCCGGCGCGCATCCGTGGCAGCTGTCCGGCGGCATGCAGCAGCGGGTCGCGATCGCCAGGGCCGTGGCGTACGAGCCGCAGGTGCTGCTGATGGACGAGCCGTTCGCCGCCGTCGACGCGCAGACCCGTGCCGACCTGGAGGACCTGATCCTGCGGTTGTGGCGCGACCTCGGGGTGACCACGCTCTTCGTGACCCACGACATCGACGAGGCCGTCTACCTGGGGCAGCGAGTGGTCGTGCTGTCCTCGTCCCCCACCGAGGTCATGGAGGACCTGAAGATCGACCTGCCACCCGAACGCGACCAGCTGACCACGCGCTCGCTGCCCCGGTTCGGGGAGCTGCGCGGGCACGTCTACCGGCAGATCCAGCGGGCCAGAGGAGAGCGATGAGCACCGTCAGGGACGCCGCGTTCGACGTGCTGAGGCGCCACGGGCTGACCACGATCTTCTGCAACCCCGGCTCCACCGAGGTGTCGCTGCTCACCGACCTGCCGGACGATCTGCGCTTCGTGCTCGCCCTGCACGAAGGATCCGTGGTCGGGATGGCGACCGGCTGGGCGATCGGGCACGAGGCGCCCGCGCTGGCCGTGCTGCACACCACCGCCGGGCTGGGCACCGCGGTCGGCGCCATCGCCACCGCCCGGGTCAACCGGGTGCCGCTGGTGGTCCTCGTGGGGCAGCAGGACCGGCGGCACCTGGCGTTGGAACCGTTCCTCACCGGGCGGCTGGAGGGGCTGGCCGGGGACTATCCGGTGTGGGTGAACCAGCCGGCGCGCGCGCAGGACGTACCGGGGGCGCTGGCCCGAGCCTGGCACGAGGCGGCCACGGGCCGCGGGCCCGCGCTGGTGATCGTGCCGATGGACGACTGGCAGGCGCCCTTCGACGGAGAGGTGCTCGCGGCGCCGGCCCGGCTGCTGCGCCCGGCCGCCGTGCCGGACGCCGACCTGGCGCCGCTGGTGCGGCTGCTGGCGGGCGCGCGGTCCCCCGCGATCGTGGCGGGCGCGGGAGCTCCATGGGAGCCCCTGGTCGGGCTGGCCGAGCGGCTGGGGTGCCCGGTGTTCCAGGAGTCGTTCGGGGCGCGGGCCGGCTTCCCGCAGGACCACCCGCAGTACGCGGGCGTGCTGCCCGCCGACAGGGAACGGCTGCGGGGACGGCTGGCTCCGCATGACGTGGTGCTCGCGGTGGGCGCACCGGTGTTCCGGCAGTACCCGTACGTGCCGGGGCCCCTGGTCGTCCCGGGCACATCGGTCGCGCTGGTCACCGATGACCCGGCGGAGGCGCACCGCAGCCCGGCCGACCTGGCCTACCTCGCCTCCCCCGCCGCCGTCTGCGC